>JAUSJS010000148.1 GCA_030647575.1 Candidatus Limnocylindrales bacterium
AAGGGCATCGCCTCCGGATTGCCACTGTCCGGGATCCTGGCACGAGCCGACCTGATGGCGGCCTGGCAGCCGGGCAGCCACGGCGGGACCTACGGCGGGAACGTCGTCTCCTGTGCAGCGGCCAACGCCACCCTCGACGTCATCGAGGACGAGGGCCTGGTCGCCAACGCCCGGGAACGCGGTGCGCAGTTCCTGTCCGGGTTGCGAACGATGGCCGGGAAATACGCTGGCGTCGGCGACGTCCGAGGGCTTGGCCTGATGCTCGCGCTCGAGCTGGTCAAGCCGGGTGTCGGCGATGGCCGGGTCCCGGATCCCGACCTGACCAGGCGGATCCAGGCCGAGGCGCTCGCGCGGAAGCTCATCGTCCTGACGGCAGGAACGTACGTGAATGTGATCCGGATCATTCCGCCGCTCGTAACAACGGGTGATGAGGTGGTCCTGGCGCTGTCGATCCTCGACGAGAGCCTGGCCGCCGCCGGGGCGTAGACGACACGACGCGCTGGCGGGGTGATGGCGTGACCGATCCAGCGGAGGCTGCGAGGGACAGCCGCGCTCCTGACCCGGCTGCGGCCGTCGAGACGATCATGGCCTGGCTCGACCGCTGGGGCCTGGATGCGATCCCGCACGGGCCCATCCCGCCAGCCGATGAAGACGCCCTCGCAGCGGCGCGAGCCGAAGCCGAACGGGCGGCAGCCGACGCAGGCCGGCTCAACACGCTTCGCGAACTGCGGCACGCGATCATCGAATGGGCACTTGGTCGTTACCGACAGGCGGGCCTCCACGCCGTTTACTTCAGCGGCTCGCTCGAGCCTCCCGAGGAGCGGCGCCAGGCGATCGAAGTCCTGCTCGATGCCGCCACGGGCCACTTCCTCGCGGACGTCCTGTCGGACGAGGCCGCGACGACATTGCTCGACCGCCTCGAGGTCTACCTTGGCGAGCCGCTGTTCCGCCCCGAGAACGGGAGCTGATGGAGATCGAACCCACCGCGCTCCTCGCGATCGTGGGGCTGATCCTGATCAAGGAAGCCGGCGTGCCGATCCCGGTGCCCGGCGATCTCGTCGTCATCGGTGCGGGTGTGGCAGCCGGCCGCGGCGATCTCGATCCGCCCGTGGCATTGGCGGCGATCGTGCTCGCGAGCATCGTCGGCGGTATCGTCCAGTACGGGTTGCTTCGGTCCGTGGCGCGGCCGGCGCTGCTCCGGCTGCTGGGACGGTTCGCCTCCGCCGAGCGCGTGGATCGTCAGACGGAGCGCCTGCGGCGCGGCGGCGCGCGGTCGGTCGCGGTCGCGCGCTCGACGCCGGGGGTTCGGATCGTGGCCATCGCGGCCAGTGCTTTGGCTGGTATTCCGGCGATCGCGTTCGTGGCCGGCCTCGCTGTCGGGAATGCCTTCTTCATCGCCGCCCACTTCGGCCTCGGCTATCTCCTAGGCGAGCCGGTCGTTGCCGCCGTGGGCGGTGCGCTCGGCCCGCTGGCGATCGCGGCGGTCGGCCTCACAGTCATCGGCGCGGTCGGCTGGGTCATGATCGGGCGGCTTCGCGGACGCGCCTCCTCCTCGCCCGTACCGACTGCCCTCGCCTGGTCCGATGCCTGCTGCCCGGCCTGTCTTACCGCGGCAGCCCTCGAGTCGCGCTTTGGTTGAAGGGCACACTGGAAACGGCGCGACAGGTCGCCGGCCTAGCGTGAAACTGGCGCATCGCTCGTGCCTGAAGCTGACGGATGCGCACTCATGACGGCGAGATCTACGATCCTGCCGATGGTCCAGAACGACCGAATTTTCAGACCGTGATGGCGCGGCTCACGGCCGGTGGTCAGAGACCGTGGCGGCAAGCAACGGTTCGTTGGCAAGGGCGTCCGCGCGCCCTCGCCACAAAAGGACACCCACAGACAGGGTCCACAAGGTCAACAGCACGGACGAGATCAAGAAGATGGTCTCGGCGGCCTGAACCTCGACGGTGGCGGCGATCTGGATGAGCGCTGCGACGGCGGATCCGCCAGCGCCGACGACGGCGATCGGCCCGATCCAGCCAGGAAAGCGCCGGCTGGCAAAGACGGCGATACCGAAGCACAGGAATGCCGCCCCGAAGAACACGAGCATGCCAGTGCTCCAGATCCCAAAGTCGACCTCTTTCACGGCGATCGAGATGCGCATGGCCATGTCCGCTTCCGGGGCCGACGCACCGGCCGAGGAGACCGCCAGCGCCTTCATGACGAAGCCGTCGATGGCGGTACTGACGGTGACGACGGCGCCCCCCAGCAGTGCTGCCGCTACGCCCAACCGGGCGAGCGGCCCGCCAGCTGTGCCCTTCAACAGCTCGGCCAGCCCGACGAGGCCACCGATGATCAGAAGGATGGCTACGATGATGGCCAGGTGAATGCTCACCCAGGCACCGTTCTGGGCGATTGCCTGGACCGTCGCTGCGGCGTCGGGGTCGGCGGTGTGTGGGTGCAGTGCGTTGCCCACCAAGCCTATGACGGCACCGGCGATGAACAGTGCCCCGGACATCTTCTGCCGCGGGACCGGCGGCCGTTGTGCAGACATGCTCTCGCTCCTTCTCGCTCCGGACCTGCTATCTGCTTAGGTACCCTAACGATTAGGGGACCTTACTATACTGCAGGCATGAACACAAGGCGGCGGTTGCCAATAGGGCAGCTTCTGGGACGGACGCTGCGAAGCTTCCGGGAAGATCTCTACCGGCGAGCGCAGGAGGCCGGCTACCGTGACCTCCGCGAAGCGCACCTGCAGGTGTTCGGCGCGATCGACTGGACGGGTACGCGGCTCACCGAGCTGGCGGCTCGGGCGAACATGACACCGCCCTCCATGGCCGAGCTGGTGGACGAGCTCCAACAGGCGGGCTATCTCGAGCGACGGCCAGACCCGAGCGACGGCCGCGCGAAGCTGATCCGCCCGACACGCAAGGGTAGGCGCGTTCTGGCGCAGGCCCTCCGAGCCGTGGAGGAGATCGAGCGCGGGTACGCTGAGGCGGTGGGACCGGAGCGCTTCGACGCCCTCGCCGCGACCCTGCAGGACCTGCTTGACGCTCGACCCCGTGGTTTCAAGGCCGAGCGACGGCGCTCGACGGGTAGCGACGATTTGCAAGCATGACGCTCGAATGCCGCCCGGTCGATCGCCACGGAAGCGGCCTAGCCGGGGCCTATGTCAGCCGGGATCCTCGGTCGTGACCGGACGTGGCGGGTACTGGCTGGCGTCGAAGAGCCTTCGCGACCCGATCGGCTCAGGGAGCACCAGCTGCATCGGATAGGGCGGGTTGGCTGGGCAGTCGGCGTTGCGCTGTTCGCGGATCCCGATGGCGACCTCGAAGGCGTCCGCGGTCGTGACGATCGTCGGCTCGAGAACGCGGCCCTCCGGTGGCCTCCCGCTTGCACAATCCTGCTCGCGGAGGAGGATCGCGAGTTGCGTCGCGTCCGCCGTGGGCGGCGGCCCGTCAGGGTCCAACCACCATCGCCCGAAGCTCACGCCATCAGGGGAGGCGATGCCGAGAGTGCATTGGCCCAAAATGATGGCCTGGAGGGCACCGTCGAACAGACCGACCGTCACCTCGAACCACGGCGTCTCCCTGTTGCCCACGGCTACGAATGTGACGCCGCCGGGGTTGTCGACCACGCGATGCCACCCGACGTCCGGAAAGTAATCGGGCGTGTCGGCGATGGTCGAGCGGAGCACGGCCGCGGCCGGATCGAGACCGAGCTCGCCAAGCCCTGGACCTGCCAGCGCTACCGGAGGAAAGAGCCGCTTGTTATCGCCGCAAGTGAGGGCGGGCCGGGTCACCCAGTCTGGATCGATCAAGCCGCCGGCGTCCGAGCCTGAGGGCGCCTCGCTGCCACTCGACGTCGATGCGGCCGGCGAGGCGGTCGGAGCGGGCGACGACGACGCCGGCGGGGCTGCGGGTGACTGACACGCCGCCAGAGCGCCAACCACTGCCAGCGCGAGGCAGACAAGGTTCCGTCGGCTCATGGCCCCCCTTTCCGTCCCGGTTCAGCTCGTCCGGAGCCGAGCCAGCACCTCGTCGTGCAGCTGGCCGTTGGTCGCCAGCACGGTGCCAGAGTGAATGGTCCGCTGTCCGTCGAGATCGGTCAATCGACCGCCCGCCTCCTCGATGATGACCAGCGGCGCGGCCAGGTCCCAGCTCTTGGGACCGACCTCGATCATCGCCTCGGCGGCGCCCTCGGCGACCAGGGCATAGCCCCAGAAGTCGCCGAATCCTCGATCGCGCCAGACC
>JAUSJS010000150.1 GCA_030647575.1 Candidatus Limnocylindrales bacterium
TTCTCGAGCGAGCTGTCCGTTGCCCGCTTGTTGACCACGCCCTCGACCTGCACGACCCGCCGATTGGTCAGCACGAACTCGGTGTTCAGGTAGCGCAGGGTCGCCCAGGCCAGAAACGCCAGGCCGCCGAGGAACAGGACCAGGGTCAGCAGGCCCAGCAGGTCCCGAGCCGTCCCGGTCACGTTCTGGCTCAGCACGAGGATCAGGAGCGCGGCGATGATCGCTGCGATCGGGATCCGGGCACCCCAGAGCAGGACGAGCCAGTGCTGCCGGACCCGATGGGTGATTCGTTCACCGGTGGACAGCAGCGAATCGGCGTAGCTCATGTTGCCCAGGCCTCCCTCTTCAGGCCCGCGGATGGGCCCGGCTGTAGACGTCCCGGATTCGCTCCCCGGTCAGATGCGTGTAGAGCTGTGTCGTGGAGATACTCGCATGACCAAGCAACTCCTGAACGATCCGCAGGTCGGCCCCGCCCTCGAGCAGATGGGTGGCAAAGGAGTGGCGCAGGGTGTGCGGACTGACGCGCTCGGCGAGGCCCGCGCGCGCGGCCGCCCGCTTGACGGCGGTCCATGCCTGCTGACGTGCCAGCCGGCCGCCGCGCTGGCCCAGGAAGAGCGGGCCGCCCCGACCGGGCACGACATGACCGATGGCGAGCAGGGCGGCCCGCGGGCCTTCGACCCAGCGCGCCAGCCAGTCCAGGGCGATGTCGCCGACCGGCACCAGCCGCTCCTTGTCGCCCTTGCCGATCACCCGGACGAACGCGCCGTCGGTCGACAGGTCCTCGCGGTCGAGACCGATCGCCTCGCTGATCCGCAGGCCTGCCGCGTAGAGCAACTCGAGCAGGGCGCGTTCACGCAGGCCGTGCGCGTCGCCATCCTCGCCGCCGGCCGCGTCGAGCAGGCGCTCCGTTTCCGAGACGGTCAACGTCTCGGGCAGGAGCCGTGACGGCCGCGGCAGGTCGATGTGCGCGGCGACGTCCACCGAGATCAGCCCCTCGCCGTAGGCGAATCGGTAGAAGCCCTTGAGCGCCGCCGCGCGCCGACGAAGACTGTTCGGCGCCAGACCCGGGTCATTCCGGCGGCCTCGGCGCGTTCGCGCGGCCAGGTAATCGATCGCCACCTCGGCCGAGGCCGACCAGGCCCGGCTCACGCCGCGGGCCGCGGCGAAATCGGTGAGGTCCGACCGGTAGGCCCGGATGGTTGCGGGCGCGAGGCCGCGTTCGACATGCAAATAGGTCAGGTACCCGTCGATCGTTGTCTGCAGCTCGCCCACGGGTGGCGGCCTCAGCCCGCCTGGGCGACACCGCCGCGCCAGGCCTCGGCACGGTCGAGCAGCTCCCGCGCGCTGGCGAGGCCAGTGGCACCGCCCGCTTCGCCGCCAAGCATCTGGGCAAGCTCCACGATCCGTCCCTCGCGGTCCAGCCGCTCGACCTCGGTCACCGTCCGGCCGTCGCGCTCGCGCTTCGCAATCCGGTAGTGGGCGTCGGCATGCGCCGCGATCTGCGGCAGGTGGGTCACGCACAGAACCTGGTGGCGGCGCGCCAGCGCCCAGAGGCTCCGCCCGACGGGATCCGCGCTCCGGCCGCCGATCCCGCTGTCGACCTCATCGAAGATGAGGACCGGGGTCTGGTCCGCCTCGGCCAGGACCTGCTTGATCGCCAGGGCCACGCGCGACAGCTCGCCGCCCGATGCGATCCGGGCGAGCGGCCGGGCCGGTTCGCCGGGGTTGGGTGCCAATCGATAGACGACCTGGTCGGCACCGCTGGCATCGAACGCGACGGCGTCGCCGTCGAGCTCGATCGCGGCCTCGTCGGCAGCCGCCACGCGGCGGCCGAGGCCGACCTCGAAGACCCTGGGCGAAAAGCCGAGCTCCTCCAGGATGCCGCCGACGGAGGCGACCAGGGCATCGGCGGCCGTCCGGCGGGCTTCCGACAGGGCCGACGCTTCCCGAGCGACCTCGGTGAGCAGCGCGGCGTCCTCCCGCTGGCGCCGCGCGCGCTCGTCGTCGAGCCCCCGCAATCGTTCCAGCTCGGCGAGGGCGCGCTCGCCGTGGGCGATGACCGCTTCCTCATCCTCGCCGTAGCGGCGCTCGAGCGCGTAGATCGTGCCCAGCCGTTCCTCGAGCGCCGCCAGAGCGCCAGGGTCGTGGTCGATGCCATCGGCCAGACCGCGGATCTCGGCGGCCACGTCGGTCAGCTCGGCCTCGAGGCCGGCCAGCCGCTCTGCCAGCGGCGCAAACCGTTGGTCCATGCGCGCCAGGCCGCGGGCTTCGCGCGAGGCCACGGCCGTGGCCTCGCGGGCACCGGCGCCATCGGCCGTCAAGGCGTCGTGGACCGTGGCCGCTCCCCGGGCGATCGCCTCGCCATGCTGGGCCGCGGCCAGGCGGGCCCGGATCTCGTCCGCCTCGCCCGGTCGCAGGCGTCCCGCCGCGACCTCGGCCGCCTCATGCTCGAGCAAGTCGACGCGCCGTGCCAGGTCCCGCGGCTCGATCGCCAGCTCGGCAAGGGCCGCGCGGTTCGCCCGCCAGCGCTCGACGGCGTCGGCCATTGTCGCCCGGGCGGCCCCGTGCCCGCCGAATGCATCCAGCAGGTCGCGCTGCCAGCGCTCGTCGAGCAGGCGCTGCTGGTCGTGCTGCCCGTGGATCTCGACCAGCGGCCCGATCTCGTCGGCAAGACGAGAGGCCGTGGTCGCGAGATCATCCAGGCGAGCCGTCGAGCGACCGCCAACGGCCACCTCGCGAACCGCGATGAGCGGCTCGGGCAGCCGGTCGAAGAGCGCCTCCACGCGAGCCGACTCCGAGCCGTGACGGATCAGCGTGGCGTCGGCGCGTGCCCCGGTGACCAGCCCGAGCGCGTCGATCAGGAGGCTCTTACCGGCGCCGGTCTCCCCGCTGATGACATTCAGGCCAGGCTCGAGCGTCAGACGCAGGCGGTCGATGAGGGCCAGGTCGCTGACCGTCAGCTCCAGCAGCCGTCCGGTGTTCACGACGGCAGCAACGCGACCTTGTGTCGGAGCAGGTCCCAGAACGGTTGGGCGCCGCGCGGCTCGACCAGGCGGATGGGGCGTTCCACCGCCCTGACCTCGACGACGTCGCCGACCGCGATCGGGAGATCCTCGCGCCCATCCACCGATACCAGCGCCTCGTAGGCGTCGACGACGGTGCAGCGGACGACCTGGCTCGGGCTCACCACCACCGAACGGATCGCCGAAAGATACGCGGCGATGGGGGTCACGATCAGGTTGCGGCTGATCGGATCGACGATCGGACCGCCGGCCGAGAACGAATAGCCCGTGGAGCCCGTGGGGCTCGCAACGATCAGGCCGTCGGCGATGAACGTGGCCAGATGGGAGTCATCGATCTCGACGTCGAACCGGCAGACCCGGGCGAGCGAGCCGCGGGCGATCACGATGTCGTTGAGGGCGAAGTGGTGCGTCTCCTGACCGCCGGCGGCGCCTGGCGCGGGGGCGTGACCGCCGGCCAGGCCGCCTCGCGGGGCAGCGCGGGCGGCACCGATGCCGCCGCGCAGGATCCGGCCTTCCAGGGCCATCCGCTCGTCGATCCGGAAGTCGCCGTTGACGATCAGGCCGAGGACTGCCTCGAAGTCACCGGCCTCAACCTTGGACAGGAAGCCGACCTTGCCCAGGTTGATCCCGAGCAGCGGTACGTCTACCTCCGAGACGGCACGGGCCGCTCGCAGGAAGGTGCCGTCGCCGCCGAGGACGATCAGGAGATCCGTGGTCCTGAGCTCGCGGACCAGCGTCTCGGTCTCGCCGGATGGCGCCTGCCATTCGGCAATGCCGCGGACCTGGCACCAGCCTGCCGCCCGGGCGCTCAATTCGACCGCCGCCTCGATCGTCGGGTTGTAGGCGAAACCGATCCGCGCGATCGTCATCCGCCAGCCGTCCCGGCCGTCGGGGCCGTCCCGGCCATCGGGGCCGTTGCCTCGGCGATTCGCTCACCGATCTCGGCACAACCGGGTCCGGGCGCGAGGTGCACGAGGAATTCGCGGTTGCCCTCCGGCCCAGTCAGCGGCGACGCGATCACCGCGCGGGTTCCGAGGCCTGCCGCCCTGGCGTGCTCGATGGCCCGCTCGAGGACCTGCCGGTGGATCGCAGGGTCCCGCACGACGCCGTGGTCCGTTTGACCCCGACCGGCCTCGAACTGCGGTTTGACCAGCGCGACGATCTGACCACGCGGCGCCAGGGTGGTCGCGACCGGGCCGAGAACCAGCCCGAGCGAGATGAACGACACGTCGATCGTAGCGAGGGCGACCGGCTCCGGAAGGGTCATCGCGGTCAGCTCGCGGGCGTTGGTCTGTTCAATCGACACCACCCGCGGGTCGCGGCGCAGCGATTCGGCGAGTTGTCCACGGCCCACGTCGAGAGCGTAGACCCGGGTCGCGCCGCGCTGCAACAGAACGTCGGTGAAGCCGCCGGTGGATGCTCCCACGTCGAGACAGGTCAGTCCCGCCGGGTCCATCTCGAAGACGTCGAGCGCCGCCGCGAGCTTGTGGCCGCCACGGCTCACGAACGGGTTCGGGGCTGCAATCGCGAGCGGGGTGTCCGTGGGGAGCAGGTCGCCGGGCTTTCGATCGTGGCGCGCCGAGTCACCTTGCCCCACAAGGACCTTGCCGCCCAGCACGAGCGCCTGGGCACGACTGCGCGATTCGACCAGCCCGCGCTCGACGAGCAGCTGGTCGAGCCGCTGACGCGATTGCTTGACGGCCCGGCTCACCTGCCTATCGTGGCACAGCCCGCTTCACCCGGACTCATTCGGCGACACGGCGCGTCGCAGACGGGCGTCGCGCCTCCCCTCATCGCGACAACCTCCGCCGATCGGCGCCGATTCCCGCCGATCGCGACTGTCCGTCGCGTCTGAGGCCCGGAGAGGCCCGTTGCCGCTCGCTCGGACCCGGATGTTGCCTGACAGTCGCAGTCGGAAGACGAGGACGGTCCCGTCAACCCGTTCCGTCTCTGTCGTTGACTGACAGTCGCGCCACGCCGCGCTGCGGCCATGCCCGGGAGCCGCGTGGCGTAAAGCCGCAGGTAAGCGTCACCTGGTTTCATGCCAGGATGACGATTTCGCGGGCCCATGTCGCGCGTGAGACCGCGCGCCGAATGCGTCGATCGGACGTGGAGACCGGCGAGCAGATCCGGCGGATGCGCCTCGACGCCGGGGTCACCCTCACTGAGCTCGCTCGCATCGTCGATGTCCACCGATCGCACATCGCCCGAATCGAGTCTGCGACGGCCAGACCAAGCCTGGAGGTCTTGACCGCGATCGGCGTCGCACTCGGCGCCGACATGAGCCTTCGCTATTTCCCCGGTTCCGGACCACGGCTCCACGACCGGTTCCAGGCCGCGATGATCGAGGCCTTTCTCCGAGAGCTCGACCCGCGATGGCTGGTCGAGTTGGAGGTCCCGGTTATCCAACCGGCCAGAGGGGTCATCGACGTCGTGTTGACCGACCGACACAGTTCGACGACGGTGGCCGCGGAGGCGCAGTCGGAACTTCGCCGCCTTGAACAGCAGGTCCGCTGGAGTACGGAGAAGGCCGACGGTCTCGCCCAGCGCGTCAACCCCGATGGGACCGGCACGACCGACCGCCGCGTCTCACGGCTCCTCATGCTCCGGTCCACCGTGACGACCCGAGAGGTCGCGAGGAGGTACGGCACGACCCTCGCCGCGGCCTACCCAGCCAGGACCGAAGCCGTCGTTCCTGCGCTCACCGGGCCGCTCGTGCCATGGCCAGGCGCGGGCATCGTCTGGATGCAGGTCGAAGGCGCGGAGGCGTCGCTGATGCGCTTTCCACCTCGCGGCGTGAACCTTGGCCGGTGACCGTGACCACCCCGACGCGACTGTCAGTCAACGAGGGGGACCCAAGGACGCCGGCCGACCTCGCTGCGGCCGGTTCCGCGACTCCTGGTCGCGGCAATGGGGGCTGCGCCACGATCCCGGCGTCCTGAGGCTCTGGCGTCGACTGACAGTCGCGGTGCGAAGAATTGGGGCGCCGCACGCGAAGAATTGGGGCGCCGCCCCGCGTCGCGCCAGCGGGCTTAGCCGGCGGCGACCTCGGAGCGTCCCGGAGTCGCGCGCAGGGTCACCAGCGTCTCACGGACCTGCTCGGCCAACCCCGGAGCATCCAGTCGCAGCACGCGCCGCAGGTCCGCCGCGGACCCGTGGTCCACGAACCGCTCACCCGGGATCCCGATGATCCGCACCGCCAACTCTCGATAGGCCGGGTCGGCCAGGCGCGCCTCCTCGACGAGATCGAGGACGCCACTGCCGAAGCCACCGGTCACGACGCTCTCCTCGAACGTCACGACGAGCCGCTTGCCGCGCGCCTGGTCCAGGATCAGCTGACGGTCCAGCGGTCGGGCAAAACGGGCATTGATGACCCCGATCGACCAGCCCTCACCTTCGAGCGCCTCGGCCGCTTCGACCGCTCGGGCCACGATCGGCCCGAAGCCCACGAACAGCAGATCGCGCCCTTCGCGGAGCACCTCGCCTCGGCCGACCGGAATCGCGGCGGGCGTCACCGGTTTCAATCCAAAGCCGGCATCGCGCGGGTAATGCAACGCGAACGGGTGATCCTGGGCAAGCGCCGTATGCAGGAGCGAGCGGAGCTCCTGCTCGTCCTTGGGCGAGGCGATCACGAGGTTCGGCAGCTGCCGCTGCGCCGACAGCGTGAACATGCCCTGGTGGCTGGTGCCGTCCTCACCGACCAGCCCGGCGCGATCCACGGCAATCAGGACCGGCTGGTCGTTCTGGCAGACGTCGTGAACGGTCTGGTCGAACGCGCGCTGGAGGAAGGTCGAATAGAGCGCGACGACCGGGCGCATCCCGCCCATCGCCAATCCGGTCGCCAGCGTCATCGAATGCTGCTCGGCGATCCCAACGTCGAAGAACCGGTCCGGGAACTCCGCCTGGAACTTCGCCAATCCGGTCCCGGTCGGCATGCCCGCGGTGATCGCGACGATCCGCCGATCCGTCCGCGCGAGCTCGATCAGCTCGGCGGCGAAGATCGCCGTGAAGTTCGGGTTCTTCCTGGGCGCCTCAGCAACGAGGCTGGGAGGGGCGGCATCGTCGGACATCGATTCGGTGGGCATGGCGCTTCGGCTGCCGTTGTAGCCATTGGCATCGGGCGCCATCGCAATCGGCGGCAGGGCCGCCCCGTGGAAGCCGACCTGGTCCGTCTCGGCCGGCCGGAAGCCACGGCCCTTCTGCGTCCTGACATGCACGATCGTCGGGCCCGGCAGGGTGAGGGCCCGGCCGAGCGTTTCGAGCAGCGCATGAAGGTCGTGTCCGGGCACCGCGCCGATGTACGTGATCCCGAGATCCTCGAACAGCTGCCCAGGCTGGGCGAAGTTGACCACCACTCGACGCAGCCGCCGACTGAGCTCGAGGACGGTCCCGCCGATCACCGGGATGCGTTCGACTGCCCGGTCGTAGGCGCTCTTGCTCTGGCGCCACGTTCTGGACAGCTTGATCTCCGAGAGGTACTTGGAGAAGGCCCCGACCGTCGGACTGATCGACATCTCGTTGTCGTTCACGACGATCAGCATCTGCGTCTGGCGATGGCCGATGTCGTTCAGCGCTTCCAGCGACAATCCGCTCATGAGCGCGGCATCGCCGACCACGACCACGATCCGCTCCAGCCCGTGGCGAAGGTCGCGCGCCTCCGCCAGCCCCTCGCCGATTGACAGGCCGGTCCCGGCGTGACCGCCATCGAACACGTCGTGGGGCGATTCCGATCGACGCGGGAAGCCACCGATGCCGTCGAGCTGGCGCAGCGTCCCGAACCGCTCCAGTCGCCCGGTCAGCAGCTTGTGCGGGTAGGCCTGGTGGCCCGTGTCCCAGACGATCCGATCCCGCGGCGACTCCAGCAGCCGGTGGAGGGCGATCGTCAGCTCGACCACGCCGAGCGACGAGCCGAGATGCCCTCCGGTGCTGGCGACGGTCCGCACGATCGTCTCGCGGAGCTCGACCGCGAGCTGGGCGAGGCGGGCCTCATCGAGGCCGCGCAGATCGGCTGGACCCTGGATCGTCGGCAGGATCGGCACTGTGGAGGGGCTCCTGGGTCGGCCGGCTGGGGACCGCCGGGTTCGGTCGCGCTGACGAGTCACTGGGTAGACATGTGATGCTGGTTGGCGGGTAGGATGCCTCGGAACGCGGCACCGCGCAGAGTGTAAACCTGTTCCCTGCAGGTCGCTTGTTTCCGCGTCGACGGGCTGGAGGGTAGAGCCCCACCTAGCCAGCGGTGGGATCGTCCGCAGCATCCTCCGGGCGGACGTCGCGGGTTTCGAGCGCGCCACCCGCGCGGGCGACCAGTTGCTGCACGCGCAGCTCGGCATCGCCAAGGAGCTTCTCGCAGCGGGCCTGGAGCGCGACGCCGCGCTCGTAGAGGGCAATGACCACCTCCAGGGGCTGGCCACCGGCCTCGAGCTCGGCGACGGTCCGCTGAAGCTCCGCGAGGGCGTCGTCGAAGCTGAGGGCATCGATCGCCGGATCAGTCGTGCTCGCCACCATCGTCCTCATCGTCGGGTTCGGTCA
>JAUSJS010000151.1 GCA_030647575.1 Candidatus Limnocylindrales bacterium
GGATCGAGATCGATGCCGGCTGCATCGAGCTCGGCTTCGGTGGCTTCCCGGTCGCGCTTCGGATCATCGCCGGGCAGGTCGCCCCAGGCTCTCATCGACCGCCCGGGGCGGCGGCCCTGCGGGCGCGGTACGCTTGCACCCTTCGAGTGTAGCGAGCGAGCGAGGACAACCACAGTGTCACGGATGGATCCCTTTGGCGCCCGGGCGTCGCTCGGCCCCGGTCTCCCCGACTTCTACCGGCTGACCTCGCTGGCCGATCGGGTCGATCTCGATACGGCCCCGGTCACGGTCAAGATCCTGCTCGAGAACGTGCTCCGGCACGCGGGCGGCGGAATCGTCGGCGGCGACGACGTGGAGCGCCTGAGCGCCTGGCGACCGGGAGTCCCGGCCGAGGCCGAGGTCCCGTTCATGCCGGCCCGCGTCATCCTCCAGGACTTCACCGGCGTGCCGACCGTCGTCGATCTTGCGGTGATGCGCGATGCGATGGCCGATCTGGGCGGCGATCCGGCTCGGGTCAACCCGCTGGTCCCGGCCGACCTGGTGATCGACCATTCCGTCCAGGTCGACCGGTTCGGGAATTCCGCAGCGTTCGCCTTCAACGTCGAGCGCGAGTACGAGCGGAACGGCGAGCGCTATCAACTGCTGCGCTGGGCCCAGACGGCGTTCCGCGACCTGCGGGTCGTGCCACCCGGGACGGGGATCGTCCACCAGGTCAACCTCGAGTTCCTGGCCACGGTCGTGACCGATCGCGACGACGGGCTGGGCGGACGCGTCGCCTTCCCGGACACCCTCGTCGGAACCGACTCGCACACGACGATGATCAATGGGCTGGGCGTCCTGGGCTTTGGCGTCGGCGGCATCGAGGCCGAGGCGGTCCTGCTCGGCCAGCCGCTCTACCAGCCGATGCCGTATGTCGTGGGCGTTCGCCTGCGGGGCGCGCTGCCGCAGGGTTCGACGGCCACGGACCTCGTCCTCGTTGTCACCGAACTGCTGCGGGCCCATGGCGTGGTCGGCTCGTTCGTGGAGTTCGCGGGAGACGGCCTGGCCGGCCTCACGCTCGCGGATCGCGCCACGATCAGCAACATGAGCCCCGAATTCGGGGCGACCGCGACCCTCTTCCCGATCGACGACGAGACCGTCACCTACCTGCGGCTGACGGGGCGGACGGAGGAGCGGATCGCGCTCGTCGAGCGATACGCGAAGGAGCAGGGCCTGTGGCGCGAGTCCGGGGATGGGCCCGCCTTCGATGAGCTGCTCGAGCTCGATCTCACGAGCGTGGATCCGTCGGTCGCCGGACCGCGGCGACCGCAGGACCGCGTCCCGCTCACCGCGCTGCGCGACAACTTCCGCTCGAACTTCCCGGCCGGATTGGACGGCGCCATTTCCGACCTGACCGGCGAGGATCCGATCGAGGGCAATGGGCTGGTCGAGGAAGCCTCGGCGGAGTCCTTCCCGGCCAGCGACGCACCGTCGTTCGCGACGGCCGAGGCCGTCGATGCGCCGTCCGCGGCGGCTCCCCCGGTCCTTGCAGCGGTCCCCGTCGACGAGCGCTCGTACCAGCCGGTCGAGATCGAGATCGGGGGCCAGCGAGCGTCGCTTCGGACTGGCTCGGTGGCGATCGCGGCGATCACGTCGTGCACCAACACCTCCAACCCGACGGTGATGATCGGCGCCGGGCTGCTCGCCCGGAACGCGGTCGCCCGTGGGCTCCGGGTCGGTCCGACCGTCAAGACGTCACTCGCCCCGGGGTCGAAGGCCGTCACCGGCTATCTCGAAGCGGCCGGGCTGATGGCGCCGCTCGAGACGCTCGGCTTCGCCCTGGCCGGCTATGGCTGCACGACCTGCATCGGCAACTCCGGTCCGCTCGACGACGCGGTCGCCGCAGCGGTCGAGGCGAACGACCTGGTCGTCGCGGCCGTGCTCTCCGGCAATCGCAACTTCGAGGGACGGATCCATCCGCTCGCGCGCGCGAGCTATCTGGCGTCTCCACCCCTCGTCGTCGCGTTCGCCCTGGCCGGGCGGGTCGACATCGACCTGACCAGGGAGCCGCTGGGCGTCGGCTCGGACGGCTCGCCGGTCTTTCTCGTCGACATCTGGCCGGAGCCGGAGGAGATCCGTGCGGTCATCGGCAGCTCGATCGATCCGGAGCTGTTCCGGCGAACCTACGCCACGGTCTTCGAGGGCGACGAGCGCTGGCGGGCCCTGCCGATCCCGTCGGGCGACCGCTACGACTGGGATCCGGCCTCGACGTACATCGCAAAGCCGCCGTTCTTCGATGGCCTGACATTGACGCCGCCGCCGGTCCGCGACATCGTCGGCGCCCGGGTCCTCGCGGTGCTCGGCGACTCGGTGACGACCGACCACATCTCGCCGGCTGGCTCGATCGCCCCCTGGTCACCGGCGGGTCAATGGCTCCAGGAGCACGGCGTCGGCCCGCTCGAGTTCAACTCCTACGGCGCGCGGCGCGGCCACCACGAGGTGCTGGTGCGCGGCACGTTCGGCAGCATCCGCTTGCGCAACCGGCTCGTCGAGGGCAAGGAGGGGCCGTACACGATCCACCTGCCCGACGGCGAGGAGCAGTTCATCTACGACGCCGCGATGCGCTACCAGGCAGATGGCGTGTCGCTGGCAATCCTGGCTGGCCGCGAGTACGGCACCGGATCGTCGCGCGACTGGGCCGCGAAGGGAACGGCGCTGCTCGGCGTCCGCTTCGTGCTGGCGGAGAGCTACGAGCGGATCCACCGATCCAACCTCGTCGGCATGGGCATCCTGCCGCTTCAGTTCAGGCCGGGCGAGACGGCCGCCGCGCTCGGCCTGACGGGCCGCGAAGTGTACGACGTCAGCGGTCTCCAGGGTGGGCTGACCCCGCATCAGGCCGTGGTGGTCAGCGCCTTCCGCGATCCGGCCGCCGGCGGCGATGGCAGCACCCGGCGGTTCCAGGCGATCGCCCGCCTCGACGGCCCGATCGACGTCGAGTACTACCGGTCCGGCGGCATCCTGCCGACGGTCCTGCGCCGGCTCGCGGTGGAAGGCTAGGCACCGGCCATTCCCGGGGCCGATCGACCCGGGAACCCCCGACGATCGGCCCCTGCGCCCTCACGCTGCCATCGGGCCCAATCTGCGCCCCGGGCACGAAGAAGCCCCCGGGGGAGGGCCGAGGGCTTCATTCGCGGAGGAGCATGCTCGCTGTTTGCTCCTGTGACGGACGACCGTCCGCTTCCGTGACGTGGACGGGTCATCGGAATTGAAGCGTCAGGTGTGGTGGGCGATACTGGGATATCTCCCACAAGAGTGACCTCATGGCCGATCAGCGTCGCGCGCCGTGAGGAGTGGCTAGCGGCTGCTGAGGCACGTTCGGCCTAGCGCGCGATGACGCGACGCGACTGGGCACTCGCCTACGCTCGTCTCGGATGGCGGGTCCTCCCTGTCGTCCCTGGTGGCAAATCCCTTGGCATCAGCCCCCGCTTGGCTGCCAGGCCTGCTGGAGCGACCGACCAGGCTCGTCCACTCTGCCCCGGCCGTAGCTCGGCAGTGGGGCGGGACAAGCGGGCTACGCGCGCTCAGCGCGGCGGTCGGTCGAGCGACCATCGAGAGCCGCAACAAGCTCCTGTACTGGGCGATGCGCCGGGCACTCGAAGAAGGCGCCCCGCCGCGGGACGCGGGTCTCGCCCTGGCCCGAGCGGCGCTGGGCGCCGGCCTCGCCGAGAACGAGGTCGAGGCCACCATTCGGTCCGCCTACGAAGCCTCGCTCCGATGACGACCGCCTCGTCCGGCCTGCCGTTCCTGGAGCCACCGCCGGTCGTCGCAACCGACTCGGTGCTCGAGGGACGGCCGACAATGCTTTCCTTCCTGCCCGACGTCCCGTCCGAAGGAACGAAACCGACGGGTCGGCGAAGGCCGACGGCCGCGTGACGACCCAGACTGGGGTCCCAGGCGGCAGGGCCAACACGTTGATCGGTCAGGCGCCCAGGATTCCGTCCCGGACACGCCTCCTTCGCCCGGACATCTTCGCCGACGATGTGACGGGCACCCTGGCGCCGGCGACCCTGGTCGCCTACCTCGGTCTGGCGACGCGTGCCGACGATGGCGGCTTCCTAATGTGGCACCCGGTGGCACTTGCCGCTGCGGTCATGCCCTACGCCGATCCGCAAGGACGCCCGCAGGAGCTCGAACGGATCGCCGACGAACTCGTCGCGGTGGGGCTTCTTCTGATTCATGCATGCGGCTGCGCCGAGTTGCCCCGTCTCGTCCGCGACCTCGCCATCAAGGGCGGCAACAAGACGTACGCCGTTCGTGATTGGCACTCCCAACACGCAGCGACGAATTCATCCGTACCGGTCCAGACCGAGCCGGCCGAGTCCGTCTCGTCTTCGGGGTCCTCGTCTTCGTCGGTATCGACCAATGGGTATCTCTCTGGTCCGGACCCGGGAGATGGATCGGCATCGGCGTCTGGACGCGCGTGCGATTGGAGCGAGCCGGAGTGGCTCGACCGCCTCCATCGAGTCGGGATGCCGATCGATCGAAAGCTCGACCAGACGTGGCCGGCGTGGCTGGCGACGCTGAAGCGCCGCCACGCCGACCAGACCATCTACGAGGAGGTCGAACGGTTCGCCGCGTCCGGCGAGACTCGACCATTGGTCGTCCAGGACCTCGTCCGGGTCGCCCTCGAGCAGCGCCCGTACGAACCATGAGCCCGATCAAAGCGGCGACACGAATCGTGAGACCCCGGTGGCGGTCTCTTCCCTCTACCGCTCGGGCAGGTCGCCCGGGTACCGACGCATGATCCGGCGCAGTTCCTCGTCGGTGAGCCCGCGACTGAGCTGCTCGCGGGAGCGCTCCTCGGCGCCCTCGATGAAGGTCGCCCGCAAGCGCTGGTTCAGGTCGTGGCGCTGCTCCTCGGCACGTCGTGATGCCCGAGACCGCTCGCTCATGGCCCCAATCGTATCGACCCCGGCAAGCCAACCCAACCGTCCGCCCGAGGTGCGCACCCCATGACGACATCGCCTCCCCTGCCCTCTCTCACGGTCGAGGAGGTCCCGATCGATGACCTCCGGCCGGATCCCGCCAACCCGCGCCGGATCAGCGACGACGAACTCGAGGCGCTCACCCGGAGCCTCCGCGAGGTCGGTTTCGTCCAGCCCGTCCTGGCCCGACGCGATGACGGCATCGAGGTCGGCGGCCACCAGCGCCTGGTCGCG
>JAUSJS010000154.1 GCA_030647575.1 Candidatus Limnocylindrales bacterium
ATCTCGACGAGCTTCAGGCCCCCGGTCGAGACGCGCAGGACCGGCGGGATCCGGACCGTGCTCATCGGTCGAGCCACGCTTCGAAGGCGCGATAGCTGGCCGGGATCGCGGCCGCCAGCCCGGGCACCCCGCGTTCGGCAAGCCGGGCCTCCACCCCGAACCGGAACGCGTCGGGCGTCTTCAGGCCGTTGCCGGTCAGGAGGGCCACGACCTCGTCGCCGGGCCGGATGATCCCGCGCCGGCGGGCCGCCTCGGCCGCGGCGATCGTCACGCCCCCGGCGGTCTCCGGGTAGATCCCTTCGAGCCGGGCCGCCCGGCGGATCGCCTCGGCCGTGGCATCGTCCGGGATCGCCTCGATCGAGCCCTCGCTCGACCGGGCGAGCTCGACGGCCTGGCGGCCGTCGGCCGGGTTGCCGATCGCCAGCGAGCGCACGATCGTGTCCGGGGTTCGAACGGGCTCAACGATGTCGCTGCCCGAACCGAAGGCGCCGGCGACCGGGCTGCAGCCGGCGGCCTTGCCGCCGACGAAGCGGACCGGCGTTCGCTCCACGAGACCGATCGCCGCGAGTTCGTCGAAGCCGCGGGCGAGCTTGGTGAACAGCGCCCCCGAGGCAATCGGTGCGACGACGACATCGGGCAGTCGCCAGCCGAGCCCCTCGGCGATCTCGAAGGCGAGCGTCTTGCTGCCCTCCGCGTAGAACGGCCGGAGGTTGATGTTGACGAAGCCCCAGCCGCGCTCGTCGGCGATTTCGAGACACAGCCGGTTGACGTCGTCATACGTGCCCTGGACCGGGACGACGGTCGCGCCATAGGCGAGGGCGTGATCGATCTTGGCCGGTTCCAGATCGGCCGGCACGAAGACGTAGGCCGGCAGCCCGACGACCGCGGCGGCCGCGGCGGTTGCCCCGGCGAGGTTGCCGGTCGAGGCACAGGCGAGTGCGTCCATCCCGAAGTCCACCGCCCGGGCAACGGCCACCGCCACCGCCCGATCCTTGAACGACAGGGTTGGGTTGCGGCTGTCGTCCTTGATCAGCAGCCGCTCGATCCCGATCGCCGCGCCGAGCCGCTCGGCGGCGAGGAGCGGGCTCGAGCCAACCGGCAGGCCGCGCGCCGGCCGGTTGGCCACGGGCAGCAGCTCGAGATAGCGCCAGATCCCCGCCGGGCGGGCCTCGATCGTCGCCCGGCTGAGCACGCTCCGCACGACATCGAGGTCGTAGGCGACTTCGAGCGGTCCGAAGCAGCCGGCGCAGACGTAGCTCGGGCCGAGGGGCTCGGGCCGGCCGCAGGCCCGGCAGCGCAGGCCGAGGATCCGGCGGTCCGCCTGGGCGTCGGCCTCGGCGGCGGGCCGTCCCGCGGCGTCGGGTGGTCCGGCGTTCGTCGCGAGCGGTTCGCCCAGCAGTTCGGTGGTCACGTTCTGTGCCTCGTTCCGGCCGCGTCCTGGGACGCGAGTTGGGTCAGTGACAGATCGGACCGGCAGAAACGAGAAGACCCCTCCTGCACGGAAGGGTCTCGAGGGATTCCCTATCTCGCAGGCGGACCTGCCCGGAGTTGGCACCTTGCCGGCTCTGCGCCGGTAGGTTGTCGTGGCATCAACGGGCCGGTCCCTCCGCCACTCTTGATAGAGCTATTCGATTGCCCTGCAATCTAGCGGCCGCGACGACCGTCGTCAAACCCGCGTGTCACTGATCAGTAACTCTGTCAGTTCATCGCGAGCTGCAGCACCCAGGCGCGTCTAGAGATACCCCTCCGGAACCGGCCCGAGCCCGTCCATCGAGTACCGCGCGGCGATCTCGTGCATGTACTCCGGGGGCCGGGCGGAGACGCGGGTTCGGTCGCGGCGCGTCGAGGTCCAGGGCGAGGATCTACTCGTCGAGATGTAGACGGATAAGCCCAGCCGCACGGCCGCTATCGGCCGAACCACGATTGGAGACGGTCGACCTCAAACGCTCGCTTGGCGGCCAGATGCTCAGGGCTGGGCTCACTGAGGCGGACGTCGGGCGGGTCCGCGAGGAAGCGGCCGGCGACCATCGCCGCCGTCCCGGCACCGAGCTCGAAGAAGCAGGCGCCCTCGCCGGTGAACCTCGCGGCGCTCGCCCGGCCGGCGAACCCGGCGGCGACCCGCTCGGCCACGACGTTACCCTGCGCCTCGGCGAAGACGCCGGCCTTGGGCAGCATCTGCCCATTGGCCAGTGGGATCGCTGTGACGTCGCCGATCGCGTAGACGCCGGGGAAGTTGGTCTCGAGGGTCAGCCGATCGACCGGGATCCACGGCCCGCCACGGGTCAGGCCGGCCGCGACGACGACCGCCGGTGGGCGGTGCGGGGGCACGCCGAGGAGCAGGTCAAAGGTCAGCCGGTCCTCGCCGAACTGGACGGACCCGTCGAGCACGGCCGTCGCCTGGCGCGCCGCCAGGAACTCGACGCCCGCGCCGGCGAGCCGCGACTCGACGGTGGCACAGCCGGCCGAGCCGAGGATCGGGAGCGACAGGGGCAGCGGGCTGAAGACCGTCACCGATGCCCCGGTGCGCCGCTCGGCAAACCGGGACGCGAGGAGCATGGCCAGCTCGAACGGGGCCGGCGGACACGGATAGGGGACACCGAAGATCCCGATCACGACCCGCCCGGCGGTCAGTCGCTCGATGGCCTCGCGCCCGCGCGCCGACGCATCCGGATCGTACGCGTCGATCGCGAACTCCCGGAACCCGGGCACCCGCTCGGCGTCGTGCTCCGCGCCCAGGGCGACGACCAGCGCGTCGGCCTCGCGGCGCCGGCCGTCGACGTCGGCCGCCCGGTCGGCCGGATGGATCGCCGTCACATCTCCCTGGACGACCGTGATGCCGCCGCGCTCGAGGTCGGCGAGCCGGCGGGTGCCCTCCGCGAGGCTCGACGCGCCGACGAGCGCCCAGTTCTTTCGGAGGCCCATGACGAACGACGGCCGGCGATCGACGAGGACGATCTGATCCGCCGGATCGAGCTGAGCCCGAACGGCCACCGCGGTGGCGATGCCGCCGAACCCGCCACCCAGAATGAGGACGCGCTTCATCGGTCGGCCTCCCGGTCGGGTCGCTCTGGGCGGTCGCCCAGTGAGCGACGGTCCCGTCTCATGCTGCCTGGATCAGTTGATGACTCAGGTTCCGATGGTCGTCCGCCGAGCAATCCGGTCGAACAGGCTCGGGATCCACCAACGCAGGAAATAGAGGCGGCAGCCGACACAGTAGCCGGTGACCGCGAGCAGCGTCTGCAGCGCGGCGACACCGATGACCGGGACCCAGCCGAGGGTCGTGAAGCCCGCCCCGAAGAGGGCGACCCCGAGGAGCAGGCCGAGCGAGCCCAGCGCCTGGGCGAACCGCGGTGCGTACTCGGGTTCGGGCTCGGCTGGACCCAGGGCGAGGACCCGCCGGACCAGTGGCCACGGCCGCCCGAGGACCGAGTAGCGGGTGCCGAACAGGGCGCTGGTGCCCAACGCAACCGCGATAACAGCCACGAGGATCTGGGCTCCCGCTACGAGCGCGAGTCCCAGGATGATAGCGGAGAGGGCGGCCCCGAACCGGTGGCCGCGCGGGTCGATGAGGCGGACGGGGGAGACGGGACGAACAGCCATGGAGGTATCCCTTCGAAACGAGGACGATGCGACCGGGTGCGGGGGCAGTCGCCGGGGAGTGGCCGGCGAACCGCCGGGACCGGAACCCGCTCGCGTTGGGCGGAGACGGCGAGTTCGGTCGGTTTCCGAGCTAGCGACGACCCACCGCGGCGGGGGCGCGCCTGCGTCCGGCCGGCACTCGCCAGGGACAGATGCAGGGACAACTCGCCGATCGGCGCACACGATGCTCGGTCACAGCAACGAGATAATAGGCGGATGGCCTGGGGCCGTCGAGCACCGTGTCCGCACGAGACGCGTAGCGGTCCCTGCGGACTCTGCCGACCGGGAATGGCTCACCGAGAAAAGACTTCGTGGTCGGCGCCCACGTCCAAGCCGATGGGGTGTCAGCACGGCAGTTTGGGGGTGCGACTCCGTCCCATTCGTGCCACGTCAGCTGACACGGCGTCGTAGTGCAGCCTCGTCGATCGACACTATGACCTGATAGGTCATCAGCGGCAGCACCACGAGGAATGCCGGACCGGGCCGAATGGCCGGGATTCGCCCCGCATCCACTCGCTGAAGCGAGCGCGAGCGGCGTGGGTCGGTACGAGCATGCGCCTGGCAGCTCCTCGTCGGCCCCGCAGTCGCCGATCGCTCAGGAGATCTGTAGCGGGCGACCCGATCGTCCATCTCCCACCGTGTGGGGCGCGATGCGGGTGAGCCGTGGAGCCCAGGGCCGTCTGGCCCGCGCGAAGGGGCCGAATGGCCCTGGCGTGGCCCGCGCCTGTCAGGGCACGTTCGAAACGGCCGACCTGCGGCATCGGGCACGGGCAGTTGGTCGGGCAACGAGAGCCTGATCGAGGCGCTCCAGGACAGCGCGGTGTTCTGGCTGGTCTGCTGGTGGTCATCGCGGCGTGGGGGCCATTACGAGTTCCGAGTGCCGGAGTTCCTCTACTGTGGCTGAGCGATGAGCGCCCGTCCGGCCACCGATCGCCAGCGCGAGATCATCGAGATGCTGACGAGGCCGGGAGCTACCCAGCAGACGGTCGCCGATCACCTCGGCATCGAGGTGCAGACGGTCAAGAACCAGCTGACGCTGGCCTATCGCACGCTCGGCGTCCGGTCGGTCGCTCAGGCCGCTCGACGGCTATCCG
>JAUSJS010000164.1 GCA_030647575.1 Candidatus Limnocylindrales bacterium
GGGATCGAATCCGGATGCCGGCGAGGCGCCAATCGGGGCTGGTGCCACGTTGTTGGGGCTTGCCCGATCCCGCGGCCTGTGGCACTGGACCCTCTCGATCCTCGCCGGTCTGGCTCTCGGGATGACCCTTGGCACAGTCGCCTGGCTGGCCCTGGGCGCCGAGGTCACCCGGCCGCCGGAACACGTCGTGGTCACGATCCCGAGCGACACGGCGCAGCGGATCGCGGCCGGGGCTCCGGCGCCGGTCATCCCGGCAGACCTCCAGCTCGTCGAGGGCGACACCCTGGTGCTGCAGAACGCGGATGCTTTCGCGCATCGGATTGGCGGGTACACGCTGGCGCCCGGCGCCACGCTGCGGATACCGGTCGAGGCCGCCGACGGCGGAACGTTCGCCTGCACCTTCCACGCTAGTGGTTCGATCGCGCTCGACGTGCGCCCCCGAAACGAACCGTCAGGCGTGGTCGCAGCGGGGCTTCTGCTCGGGCTCCCGCTCGGCCTGGTCCTGGGTGGCGTCAGCTGGGTCGTCCGGAAGCTCGACGACCCGGGCGTTACCGCCTCGAGCCCGGAGGCCGAGCGGGTCGATCCGCGGAGCTTCTAGGCGGCGACGCGCGGTACCCCGGCCGCGATCGAGCTCGACGCCCCGGAACGCGCCTCGCGCGCCACCGCCTGGCCGCTCTCAAGGCCCAGTTGCCACATGACCTTGAGAGCAGCTCCAGTGGCCGCTGAATTCGAGCAGCCGTGGCGGTGCCGAGGCGACGGTCACGAACGATCCGGCCACCGCCGGTCGTGCTTGACTGGGGGCGCGCCCAAGACGGCCCCCCGGTTGGAGTTAGGGGTTCAGGTTGTGGCAGTTCGCGTGAGCCGGGAAATCCGGATCCAGAACCGGCAGCGGACTGAGGGTCAGATCTGCTCCGGGGCCGAACGCGTCCGGGATCGTCAGATCAAAGCCGGCCGACATGTATTTCGAGGACGGCTGGTCGAGATCGAAGGTGATGGTCACGTCGCCCGATGCCGACGTCTCGATCGACTCGATGACGCCACTGGCCTGTAGCGCCCGCAGGAACGAGTTCTCCCCGAAGGCGAACTGTCCCGGAGGGACGACCTCCTCGTCCAGTGCTCGGCACGCCGCCGCGATCTTTTCGTGGATAACGCCGAGCGCCGTTGGGGGCACCGCCAGCGCCAGAGCCATCAGCCCGGCAGCCGCGAGTAGGCTCATTCTCCGCATCGTCTCTCCCTATCTCTCTCACAACGTCCCCGGTCCACCCGGTAATACAACACTGCGGCGCCAGGCGGCAATACTCGGAGTCAACGGACCGGTGCATCCTGGCACCAAGGGCCCAAGGTCGCTTGGCACGAACACATGCCGCTGGAGGGCGCGGAGCGACAGCCGCCCCTCCCCGAGTCCCCGCACGGCGCGGCCGAGGATCATCCGATACTGGCCCATGTGACCGCTTCGTACGACGGCACGATGGACCCTGGTCGGTCGCGGTCGAGGCGAGGACTGGCGGCTGGCCGCGATGCCGGTCGCCGCCACGGCGTAAACCGACTCGGGAACGACGGCGCCGAACGATCCGTATCTAGGACCATCGGCTGGGTGGCGCCCACTTGACTTGTCGCGCCTAAGTGTTACTGTGTTACACCTCACCACCAATAAGGCGCTCTGATGACCACCACCCGAACCAGGCCTATGCGAATCCTCGTCGACGACCTTGCCCCTATTCGACTCCTCGCCGACCTACGACGCGAGGCCCCCGCCCAGATCGTCCACGAGGCACTTACCGAATACTTCGCCAAGCATCGCGCAGACCTCGCAAAGATCCATGCTGAGACCCAGGACTTCATCGCGCGTGGAGACATCGAGGGCCTCGCCGCTGCCATGCGCGCAGATGCCGACGGCGTCGCTGCTCGACTGGCGCAGCGAAACAGGCGAGCGCGGGCAGCCGTCAGCGCCTAGGCGTCGGGAAGTCGCAGAAGGCCGACTCGCCGTCCCGGAGTACTTCTTCGCCGAGAGCGTCCGCCGTGGATAGGTCCTCCGGATTACGCTCGAAGAAAGCGAGTAGAACGCGCGCGAACCACTTCTTGTGGAGGACGAGAGTTCCCGGCATCGGATGAGCGATGCGCGGCGCTCCATCATCCGTGCTGGTCGACTTGGAGCCGGCCGATCCGATCCCGGACGCCCTGGCCCCGCTCCTGGCCGGCCCCGGGACACGGAAACCCCGCCGGTCGATGACGTCGTCCCCGCTGGACCAGAGGCGGTGACGCAGCGCATCGGCGGCTGACCCCCGACGGCCCCGCCCGAACAGCCTCAGCTGAACAGCGCGAGGCGAAGCCCGACCACGGCGAGGAAGATCCCGAACGCTCGCTGCGCGATGTCCGGAGGCAGCGACGTCCCGATCCGCGCCCCGAAATACGCGCCGATCAGGAGGCCGACGGCAAGGATCGCCGCGGACGGGACGTCGACGTGTCCGGCTCGGAAGTACTCGAGCGCCCCGAGACATCTCGAGGCTGCAGGACGGCCGTCTGACATGTCGGTTGACATGACAGAACGTAACCATCTACCGTTCGCTGCATGGGACCGTCCGGTGTCGTCGAGCGTCCGGTCACACGCCGCGCCGGGTCACTGGCCGGTGGCGTGCCAAGGCGGACCAGTGCTGAGCGGCGGGCGGCACTGCTCGCGCTCCTCACCGCCGACTCCGGGGCCCATCCGGGCGACGCACTCGCGAAGCGCTTCGCGGTGAGCCGCCAGGCGATCGTCCACGACGTGGCGATCCTCCGCGCGGAAGGGGCGCCGATCGTCGCGACGGTCCGCGGTTACCTTCTCGCCGCGGCGGTAGACCGGCTCCCGTACCGGGCGGTCGTCGCCGTCCGCCACCGGCCCGAGGAGACCGAGGACGAGCTGATGACGCTCGTCGACCTCGGCATCCGGGTCGTCGACGTCGTCGTTGAGCACCCGCTCTACGGCGAGCTCCGCGGCGAGCTCCATCTCGCCTCGCCAGCCGACATCCGGTCCTGGGCCGAGGCGACCCGCCGCTCGGGCGCCCACCTGCTCTCCGAGCTGACTGACGGCGTCCACCTCCATACCCTCGAAGCCGGGAGCGAGACGCGCCTCGACGACGCTCGGGCTGCCCTCGCCGTGCGCGGCTTCCTCCTTGACGGCGGGGAGCCCGAACAGTAAGGCGTCCGGCGCCGCGTTCCTGACGGCCGGCCGCAGACCGGCACCCCATCCCACCCGTAACCCAGGGGACCCCGAATGACGCTCACGCTCGACCGGCGCGCGCCCGCGCCCGGCGCCACGCTTGCCGACCGGCTCGTTCCGGTCGTCCTCGCCGCCCGCCTCGGCGCCCGCAGCCGCGACCTCGCGCTCGTCGCCGCCGGGGCACTGCTCATCGCCCTGTCGGCCGCCGTGAGCATCCGGCTGCCGGACAGCCCGGTCCCGATCAGCGGGCAGACGTTCGGGGTCCTCCTCGTCGCCGCAGCTGTCGGGTTCCGGCGGGGGCTCGCCGCGACCGCCATCTACGTCGCGATCGGGGTCATCGGCCTGCCGGCCTTCGCCGAGGGCAAGGGCGGGCTCGGGGTCATCGCCGGGGTCAACGACGGCCGGCTCGCCCAACGGGGCTGGGACCGTCGCCTCCCGGGCGCCCCCGCCGCGATGGCGGTCGGCAACGCCGTCATCTACGCGATCGGCCTGCCCTGGCTCGCGGCCGCGACCGGCTTCAGCCCCGCCGAGACGATCGCCAAGGGCCTCGTCCCGTTCCTCCTCGGCGATTCGGCGAAGCTCCTCCTCGCCGCCGGCGTCCTGCCGGCCGCCTGGTGGGTCGTCGGGAGGCAGCGATGAGCGCGAGGTCGGCCGCGACCGTCGAGGATGACGGGCGGGCACCCTCGCTCGGGCTCATCGGTCACGAGTACGCCGCGCTCGACCCGGTCCCGGCGAACGCTCGGATCTTCGGGCTGGCCGACCAGGCGGCGTTCTGGTTCGCGGCGACGTGTCTACCTGCCGCCTGGTTCTACGGCGCGCTGATGGCGGGCGCCGCCGGCCTCCCCGGCGCGCTCTTCCTCATCCTCGTCGTCAGCCCGCTCTCCCTCATCCCCTGGGCGTTCCTCGGCTGGATCGCGGCGAAGACGGGCGCCTGCTCGACCGCCCTCGTCCGGCCGGCGTTCGGGCTGCGTGGCTCGGCGGCCCCGTCCGTCCTCTATCTCGTCTTCGGCCTCGGCTGGGCCGCGGTGAACGTCTTCCTCGGCGCGATCGGGCTGTCGTTCGTTTTTGCCGCCTGGCTCGGGACGCCGGCCTTCCTCAGCCCCGGGTACGAAGGCCCGATGGCGGCGAGCATCGTCGCGGTCGCGATCCTCCAGGGGATCGTCGCGGCCGGCGGCCACCGGGTCCTGCGGCTCGTCCAGTGGGGCGCGACCTTTGCGCTCCTGGGACTCGGTGCGGTCCAGCTCTGGCTCGTCGTCACCCACTGGGACCCGGCGACGCTGTTCGCCTGGCGGCCACCGGCCGGGGGATTGACGACCTCGATCGGGCCCTTCACGTACACGATCACGGTCGCGCTCCTCGTCGATCTCCTCATCGCCTACAACTGGACCTGGGAGTTCATCGGGGACTTCAGCCGCTTCGCCCGCAGCCCGGCGGCCGGGACGGCGGGGCCGTTCCTCGGCGCGAACGCGGCCCAGACCTGGTGGTTCGGCGTCGGTGCGCTCGGCGTCGTCTTCCTCGCCACGACGACCGGTGGCTTCGCCCCGGAGGCGGCCGATCCCTCGTCGCTCACGACGTCGCTCGGGTTGGGCTGGGTCGCCGCGGCGGTCATCATCGCCGCGACGGTCGCGACGAACGCCGGCAACCTCACCGCGTCGGCGCTCGCGATCACGAACCTCGCGCCGCGGCTCCCGCTCGGCCTCCGCCCGCTCATCGGCGCGGTCTCGCTCGCCGTCGTCCCGCTCGCGCTCGTGCCGATCCTGGTGACCGGGTTCCAGGCGACGTACATCCTCTGGCTCGACGTCCTCGGCGCGATCGTCGTGCCGCTCTGGGTGATCGTCCTCGTCGACTTCTTCTGGGTCCGCCGTGGCCGCTACGAGCCCGACCTGTTCCGAACCGAGGGCGGCGCCTACTGGTATCGGCGGGGCTGGAACCCGCGGGGGGTCGGCGTCCTCCTCGCCGGCACCACCCTCTACTGGCTGCTCGCCTACGGGTTCCCCGACGTTCGTGAGGTCGTCCCGGTGGCGCTGCCGGTCGGGCTCGGGGTGGCCCTCGCGTACGCTGCGCTCATGCGGGGCGAGCGCGAGCTGGCCGCGCCGATCGCGGAGCGGCTCGCTGCGTTGTCTGAGGCCGACCGCGCCTGACGGGAGGTCGCGGCGCAGACCGGCTCGTCCGGCAAGCGCCGCCCTCGTCCCGGGTCGGCTCACTCGTCGCGGCTCATCCTCTTCATAGAGAGAGCGCCTGACACGACCTCGGGGATCCGCTCGAGCAGCCGGCTGAAGGCGTCCAAAGCCGCCGACGGTTCGGCCGGCGCTATACGTGCGGCGGCGACGATCCGCCGGCGGATCGGGTTGGCCCCGCCGAGTGCGATCCGACGAAGCGTGCCCGCGCGGAGCGCGTCGGCGACCGCGGTCCCGGGCAGGCGCGCGACGCCCAGGCCGCGCTCGACCATCCCCCTACGCGGTATTGACCTGCCCGCCGCAGGCCAATAGGCTGTGCCAACCAAACGTTCGTTTGGTGATCTTTCTGATACCTAGTCAGACCCGGAGCCCGTGGATCATCGCGTGCCATGACGACGACCCGACCTCGCGAG
>JAUSJS010000181.1 GCA_030647575.1 Candidatus Limnocylindrales bacterium
CCGGCAGCGGCATGGCCGCCGTCGGCATCATGCCGCGCGAGGTTCGACTGGTCATCCTGAGCCTCGGCCTGATCATCGCCGGGCTGCCCGGAACTGCCGTCGAGGTCTCCGAGGTTTCGCTCGCGCCGGCCGGCAGCGCCGCGCTCCCGCCCGGCATCGTCGCGTTGGAGATCGCCCTCGCGATCATCGCGATTGGCGCCACGATCACCGTCATCCAGCGGATCCTCCACGTCCGCAGCCAGGTGCAACACCAGTCAACCCGGACCCAGTAAGGAGCACGGAGCACGAACGTGAGCAACAACGGCAAGAGCGGCAAGAGCGGCGTGACGCCGAGCAATACCTGGGCCGGCGCCGGCCGCCGCAAGGACGGCAAGATCCGGGTCGCCATCGTCGGGGTCGGGAACTGCGCCAGCAGCCTGGTCCAGGGCCGCTACTACTACGAGAACGCCAAGAAGGACGACTTCGTCCCGGGCCTTATGCACGTCGATCTCGGCGGCTACCACGTCCGCGACATCGAGTTCGTGGCCGCCTTCGACATCGACAAGAACAAGGTCGGCAAGGACTTGTCCGAGGCGATCTATACCAAGCCCAACAACACCTACGTCTTCCAGCAGGTCGCCCACACCGGGGTCACCGTCGAGCGCGGGATGACCCACGACGGCCTGGGCAAGTACCTCAGCCAGATCATCGAGAAGGCGCCCGGCCCGACGGCCGACA
Source organism: Candidatus Limnocylindrales bacterium (assembly GCA_030647575.1). Classification (GTDB taxonomy): domain Bacteria; phylum Chloroflexota; class Limnocylindria; order Limnocylindrales; family CSP1-4; genus SPCO01. The sequence goes on from JAUSJS010000181.1 coordinate 718, forward strand.
TCGTGGGCATCCTCAAGGAGCGCGAGGTCGACGTGATGGTCTCGTACCTGCCGGTCGGCTCCGAAGAGGCGACCAAGTGGTACGTGGAGCAGGCCCTGCGCGCCGGCGTCGGCTTCATCAACGCCATCCCGGTCTTCATCGGGCGGGAGCCGTACTGGCAGCGCCGCTTCGCCGAGGCCGGCCTGCCGGTGATCGGCGACGACATCAAGAGCCAGGTCGGCGCCACGATCAGTCACCGCGTCCTGACTCGCCTGTTCATGGACCGCGGGGTTCGCCTGGACCGGACCTACCAGCTCAATTTCGGCGGCAACACCGACTTCCTCAACATGCTCGAGCGCGAGCGCCTCGAGTCCAAGAAGATCAGCAAGACCAACGCCGTCACCTCCATGCTCGACTACGACATGGATCCGGACGACGTCCACGTCGGCCCAAGCGACCACGTGCCGTGGCTGCTCGATCGCAAGTGGTGCTACATCCGGATGGAGGGCACGACCTACGGCGACGTGCCGCTCAACGTGGAGCTCAAGCTCGAGGTCTGGGACAGCCCCAACAGCGCCGGCGTCATCACCGACGCCATCCGCTGCCTGAAGCTCGGCCTCGATCGCGGATTGACCGGCACGCTGGTCGCACCGTCGAGCTACTTCATGAAGAGCCCGCCCCAGCAGATCCACGACGACATCGCGTTCAACCGGGTCGAGGCGTTCATCCGTGGTGACGACAACGAGACGCTGGTCGGCACCGAGGCGCCCGCCAAGCGGACGCTCAAGCGGATGGCCGGCACCAAGGCCAGGGTGGCCGCCGCCGCCAGGTGACCTCGCGGGAGCATCGACTCGAGGCGCCGCACCGGCGCGGCAAGACCGGTCCGCGGATCGTCGAACGAGCCGCCGTCACCGGCTACAAGGCGACGACCTGGCTGCTCGGGGTCCTGCCGGCCGGCGTCGCCCGCGAGGTGATCGGTCGCCTGTCGCAGGTGTCCTACCTTGCCTGGCCGGCCAAGCGCCGCTGGTCGAACCAGAACTTCGGGCACGTGCTCGGCCTGCCTCCGGACGACGCCCGCGTTCGGCGGCTGGCCCTGCGCGCCTACCGCGAGTACGGGCGCTACCTGGTCGAGCTGATGCGCCTGCCGTCGCTCCCGCCGGACAAGGTCGGCCTGCTGGCGACGGATCTCGACGCCGAGGGCATCCGCCGCATCTGGCGCGGCGCGCCGGGTGGCGGGCTGATCCTTGCGGCCGGCCACGTCGGCAACAACGAGGCGGTCGCCGCCGGGATCGCCCACCACGGCTTGCCGATCAGCGTCGTCGCCGACGACTCGTCGTTCCCCGAGCTCTACGACCTGCTCCGCCGCCAGCGCGAATCCTGGGGCGTGCGGATGATCGCCTGGCGGAACCTGCGCGAGATCTTCGGCGTGCTCAAGCGTCGCGAGATGCTCGCCCTCCTGATCGACTGGGGCTACCGCAGCGACGGCATCCCGGTCCGGCTGTTCGGGGCCTGGACGACGCTGCCGGCCGGTCCGGCGACGCTGGCTGCCAAGACCGGCTCGCGCATCCTGCCGATCTCGATCCGCCGGACGCCGGCCGGCGGGTTCGACGTCTCGTGGCCAGCCCCGATCGACGTGCCGCCGGGCGACCCCGCCGCGCTCCAGCGCGCCACCCAGGCGATGGCAGACGCACTGGCGGCCACGATCGGCACCGCGCCCGAGCAGTGGTACAGCTTCAAGCCGATCTGGCCGGCCGGCGAAGCCGAGGCGGCCGATCTCGAGCGGCGTGCGCAGGCGATGCTGGCCGGGCGGCCGGATCCCGGCCCCGGCCGGGGACTGCCCCGCGACGAGGCCGACGGCGCCGCGGCCGGAGCCCTGGCGTGACGATCCGGACTCGAGGCCTCATCGCCGTCTCCTGGCTGGCCTGTCACCTGCCGGAGGGGCCGCTCACGAAGCTGGCCGACCTGGCGGGCGATGCCTGGTACCGCCTGGCGCCCGAACGGGCCGCCCAGGCGCGCCGCAACCTGGCACGGGTGTGCCGGGCGCTGGAGGCCAGCGAGCGGGGCACCGCGGCCGCCCGGGCGGCGGCACGCGACCCGGGCGCGCTCGAGCGGCTGGTGCGCGCCGCGTTCCGCCACAACGCCCGGTACTACCTCGAAGTGGCCCGGACACCGGCCCTCGGCCGGCGAGACCTCGACGAGCGGCTGGCGATCGAGACACCGGCCGTCGTCGCCGAGGCCTTCACGAGCGGGCAGGCCGTGATCTTCGTGGGTCTCCATTTCGGCGCCATCGAGCTTCCCGCGCTCTACCTGGCGGCTCGGGTCGGTGGTGCGGTTGCGCCCATGGAGACGGTCGGGGACGCCGCGCTGCAGGACTACTTCGTGCGGACCCGCGGTGCGGCCGGTGTTCGGATCGTCGGCCTGCGCGGGGCTCGTCGGGAGCTGCTCGCGGCGCTCCGCGAGGGAACCTCGGTGGGGCTGGTCGGCGATCGCGATCTGACCGGCGGCGGGTTGCCGGTGACGCTGTTCGGCGCGCCCGCGAACCTCCCGCTCGGTCCGGCAATGCTGGCCATCGAGAGCGGCGCACCGCTTTATGTCGTGGGCGTGAGGCGGACTGGGGTCGGCCGCTACCGAGGACGGCTCGATGCGGTCCCGGTCCCCGCCGAGGGCTCCCGGCGCGACCGAGTGACGGCGGCAATGGCTGGGCTCGCGGCGGCGTTCGAGCGGGTCGTGGCCGTCGCGCCGGAGCAGTGGTGGGCGGTCTTCTTCCCGATCTGGCCCGACCTCGAGGCCGGGGTCTCGCCGGCCCCGACGCCGAGCGACGCGACATGACGGACCAGCTCACGCGCCGCGGGCGCGCCGACCTCCATGTCCACACGGTGGCCAGCGACGGCACGGCGACGGCGGAGGCGATCCTCGACCATGTCGAGCTGAACACGGACCTCGACGTCATCGCCATCACCGACCACGAGCGGATCGATGCCGCCGTGGCCGCTCGGACGATGGCCGTGGATCGTGGACTGCGTGCCGAGGTCGTCGTCGGCGAGGAGGTAACGACTCTCGGCGGCCACCTCCTGGCGCTGTTCATCGACCGGCCGATCCGGCCCTACCGCTCGCTGCGCTCGACGATCGCCGCGATCCACGACGCCGGTGGTCTCGCCGTTCCTGCCCACCCGCTGGTGCCCTATCCGCTGTGCGCCCAGGGCTGGGTCCTGCGCCGGCTGCTGGACGATCCGGACCCGGCGGTCCACCCCGACGCCATCGAGACGTTCAACCCGACGACCCTCGGCAAGCCTTGGCACGCCCGGGTCACACGCTTCGCTGACGAGCATCGCCTGGCCCACGTCGGCAACAGCGACGCCCACGCCCTGTCGGCGATCGCGACCGGCTGGACCACCTTCCCTGGCCAGGATGCCGGCGACCTCCGCCGTGCGATCGAGGCACGCACCACCGAGCACGGCGGCGCCTTCCACCCAACGGTCGGGCAGTTGAGCACGTTCGGTCAGCAGATGCGCAAGCGCGGCCGCGATGCCCGCGACGAGCTCAAGGGACGTCTCCGCCGCGATGGCACCGGGCGGGATCACGGCTACCCCGGCGGCCGCCTGCGGCCGCCACGCTTCGAGCCGGCGCCACGGAAGGCCGAGCGGGACGAGGGCGGCCGCCCGTGAAGATCGGGCTGGTCTGTCCGTACATCTACCCGGAATCGGGTGGCGTCGCCCAGCACGTCCGGTTCCTCTACGAGAACCTCCGGCTGCGCGGTCACGACGTGCGGATCATCACCGCCAGCCACGGCCCGCAGCGCGCCTCGGAAGGCGACATCCTGCGTATCGGAGTCGGCTTCAGCATGCCGACCAACGGCTCGGTCGGGACACTGACCTTTTCGCCGCGCTACCTCGGCCAGGTCCGCGACCTGCTCGCCCGCGAGCGCTTCGACCTGCTCCACTTCCACGAGCCGTTCGTGCCCTTCCTGTCGCTCTTCCTCCTGCGCGAGTCACGCAGCGTCAACGTCGCAACCTTCCATGCCTACGCCGGCTTCTCGCCGTCGTACGAGCTCGGGAGCCGGGTGATGGGTGGCTATGCCGCGCGACTTCACGGCCGGATCGCGGTGAGTGCCGCGGCCAGGCACTTTATCGACCGCTTCTTCCCCGGCGACTACAAGGTGATCCCCAACGGCGTCGACGTTCCGCGCTTCGCCGGGGCGGTCCCGATCGCCCGCTGGCAGGACGGGGTGCCGAACGTGCTGTTCGTCGGCCGGCTCGAGCCGCGCAAGGGCCTGCTGGACCTGCTCAAGGCCCACCGCATCCTGCGCAAGACAGGGTCTGGCAACCGGCTCCTGATCGTCGGATCGGGGCCGCAGGAGCGCGAGGCACGACGCTACGTCGCGACCCGCGGGCTGCAGGCCGTGGAATTCCTCGGCCGCGTCTCGGATGCCGAGAAGGCCCAGCTGTTCCGGACGGTAGATGTCTTTGCCTCGCCCGCCACCGGGGGCGAATCGTTCGGGATCGTGTTGCTCGAGGCAATGGCCGCCGGAGCGCCGATCGTGGCCTCGGACATCCACGGCTACAAGGGGGTCGTCCGGCGCGGCCGTGAAGGCCTGCTGGTTCCAGCGCACGCGCCGAAGGAGCTGGCCAAGGCGATCGCCCGTCTGCTCGGCGACGCGGACCTGCGCGCCGAGATGAGCGCCGCTGGTTGGGTGCGGGCCGAGGCGTTCAGCTGGCCGCGCGTCGCGGCGAGGGTCGAGGAGTACTACGGCTTCGTCATCCGCCGCCTCGCGGCGACCGGCTCGCTCCCGGCCGACTTCCGGGCGCCGGTTCCTCAAGCGCCGCCGGTGCGGGCCAGGCCATCGGTCTCGCTGGCGCCCTCCGACGCGTCGCTCGAGACGGTCGATTCGGCCAGCGCAAGCCGCCAGACCCAGGTGGAGTAGGCGACTACCAGGCAGGTCACAGCGAGCGCCCCGAGCAGGATCGCCAGGGTGGGCGTCAGGAGCGGGGTTTCGGCGCTTCGGCTGACTGTGCTCACCGGGAACTGGAACGCGTACAGGTAGGTCGGCAAGATGCCCTGGTAGGCGTTGACGACCGCCGCCGGCAGCGGCAGCGCGGCGATGTTCGGGTAGAGAATCGTAAACCAGCCGACGGCGGCGACCACGATCCCGGTAGCAAAGCGGCGCGGATCGGTGGCGCCGATGAGCTGGAACGCCAGGTAGGCGAGCGGCGCGCCGATGACGAGCGCGATCGGTTCGACCGGAATCGCCGTCAAGGTCAGGACCGGTGTGTCGGGCAGGAACGCCGCGACGATCAACCCGGCGACGACGGCAAGGCCTGCCCCCAGCAGCGAACCGAAGGCCCCGATCGCGTCGGTTCGGCCGGCTCGGGGCGAGCGACCGTCAAAGTCGAGGAAGCGCATGAAGATCACGATCAAGCCCACGCCGACGACCAGGGTCAGGGCGCCGCTCCTCGCCGTGACGATGAAGTTCGGGATGACCGCCGGGCAGGCCTGGGATCCTGGGTTGACGGACAGGACGCCGACGAAGCCGCACAGCGGTCGCGACAGGATCCAGATGACCGCCGGGCCGGCGACGGAGATCGCCGCGGCGACCCGCGCCAGCTGCCAGGTTCGGCGCGACGCGCCGTGCCACAGCTCGGCCACGAAGTAGGCGAGCGCCAGGACCACGAACGGCAACGCCGTGTAGTAGTGGTACTGGAACGCGGCGCGATCGATCCGCGCCCATGGAATCCATTGGGCCGCGAACCCGATCGCAATGAGCGCCAGGGCGAGGCTCCGCCGCTTGAACGCCATGAACGCGACGAAGGCCATGGCCGGGATGCCCAGCCACCAGATGACCAGGTTGCCGGCATCGTAGACCGACGCCGAGGTGCCGCCGGCGAGCCCTTCCTGGTAGAACCAAACCGGCTTGAGGTTGAGCGGCCAGGCCCACCACGGTGAGGACGCCGGGTGGGCCGCCGTCAGGTCGTTGTGGTAGCGGTACATCTGGCCGGTCAGGTCGAGCAGGGTCTGCCCGATGTGACCCGCAGGCCATCCGGGGATGATCTGGTGGCCCTCGATCATCGCCCAGGGAAGGTACGAGATGACGTAGACCGCGATCGGCAGCACGACGAGGCAGGCCGCGCCCCAGCCAAGCGGCAGGCCGAGCCCCCACCCCGGCCGGAGCCAGCCATCCGGTGGCGGCGCCGGCGGCTCCAGGCGGCGGACCGGATCGTCGGGCGCCGGAAGTGCCGCGAGTGGCCCGAAGCCCCACCGCCCGGCGAGCCAGAAGACGGCGACGACGGCCGGCGAGGCGAGCCCCAGCGCGACGGCCAGCTGCAGTGGCGTGAACGCCAGCGAGCCGAGGACGACCGACATGTCGAGCCGGCCCAGCCCGAGCGCGCCGAAGAAGACGAGCGCGCCGGCCGCCGCAGGGCCGATCGCGGCGAACCGCATCTCGTCATCGGTCCAGGCGATCGGGTGGACGATGGCCACGACGACCGCCACGAGGGTCAGCGCGACCATGACCAGCAGGAAGGTCAGGTTTCCGAAGCCGGCGCCCTCCGGGACGCTGATCGCGATGTAGCCCAGCACGCCGGTGATCGCGATCAGGCCCAGGATCACCAGCACACGTCCGAGGGCGCTCCGCACGAGAATCAAAAGCAGCAGCCCACCGATCGCGTAAGCCGCCACCCACTTGCTCGCCAGGGCCAGCCCGAGCAGGAACCCGATCGCCGGCATCGCCAGCCAGAACGCCAGCCGTCCGCGCAGCCAGCCGGCCCAGAGCGCCGCAAAGAGCGTGTAGGCCGCCACGATGAACAGCCCGACGTAGACATCGTTCATGCCGATCCGCGATTGGACGAAGAACATGCCATCGACCAGGACGAACAGCCCGGCAAATGCGGCCACGAGCCGGCGGCGGAACAGGATCCGGGCGAGCAGGAAGAGCAGGCCCGCGGTCAGCGCTCCAGCGATGACGCCGGGCAGACGCCAGGCGAAGGCATGCGAGCCCAGCCCGATCTCGGCGGTCGCCCCGGAGCCGTCGAGCAGGAGGAGCCGCTGCGGATCGTCCGATGGGTAGGTGGGCTCGATGTCGGCCGCCAAGGCGACCGGCCGGAAGTCTCGAGGCAGCCGCGCATCGGCGTATACGGCATTGGCATGCGGCTCGACGACATAGACCGTCCATGGATCGGCATCGGATCCGGCCGCTCCCGCGATCCGGCCCAGGATATGGACCTGCTGGCTCGCCTCGTCGTAGACGACTTCCGTGCCGGGTCCCGGCAGGGGATGGCTGCCGAGATCGGCCGGGCCGTCCTTCGCACTGTCGCCGGCAATGGCGACGACGGTGTAGACCGGGTCGCTCGGATCGCCGGCGGTGACGTACAGCTTCGTGTCGTCCAGGCCGGTCACGACCGCCAGTCCGTGGGCGCCGCCGGCGAGACCGATGGTGGTCACCACGGCGCCACGCGCCGCGTCCACGAATACGATGCCGTCGGCCGTGGCCACCGCGATTCGAGCCACGTCCTCGATCGCGACGCCGGGCAGCGATCCATCGGCGATCGCCGCGGTGACCGCGCTGCGAACCTCGTCACTCCCGGGGCTGCCGAGGACCACGGTCGGGCCGGCAAGCGGGTCCGCGAGCTTCGTCTCGTAATCCTGGGCGGCAGCGCCGAGCAATTCCGTCAGCTTCGCCGCGACCGCGCTCGGATCGGTCACCTCGGCCAGGGTCGCCACCAACGCCGCACCCGAACCGCCGGGGGCCAGGTCGGCGATGTCCGGCAGGTCCAGGCTCCCGACGACGCGGGCGCTGGCGAGGTCCACCAGGCTCAAGCGGTCGGACGACGCGGCCACGATGGTCGTCCCATCGTCGGCCTCGATGAGCCGCGCGACGGAATGGTCCACCGTCGCGAGGGCGACCGGCTCCGGTCCGATGTCGAGGCCGGCGACCCCGAGCGTGGTCGCGTCCAGCGTGGCCAGTCGTCCGTCGTCGTAGCCGACGATGAGTTGATTGGCCGTCGGATCGAAGGCCAGGGCGCTGACACCGGCGGCCTGGACGACCGAGCGCAGGGCGCGGGTCCGGAGGTCGTAGGTCCGGATTTCACTGCCCGTCGCGACGTGGAGCCGCTCGCCGGTTCGGCCACCGGGCGAACCGGGGGACGCCCGGCGCGGCTCGATGGCGGCGGCGCGCACGGAGACCCCCAGGGCGCTCGTGGCGCGGACCTCGTCGCCGCCCCACAGGACCAGGCCGGCGGCCATGGCGTACTTGGCCAGGTGGGGATGGGTCCACTCGTAGATGTCGTGCTCGATGCCATAGCGCCAGTCCTGCAGGAACTCGGTCGCGGTACGAGCGTGATAGACCTCGTCGAAGTGCATCTGGTAGGGCTCGGCGAGCCGGAATGTGCGCAGAATGAGGCTGGCGAGCACGAGAACCACGACCAGCAACAAGTCGAGCCGATCGAGCCGCCCGCCGCCCTCCGCCGCGAGGATCGCGCTCCGATCCGGTCGGATCGGCGGCGCCCCGAGGCGCGCCCGAAGCCAGCCGACCATGCCCAGCTCGGTGAAGGTGGCCCGAGGTCGCCAGGTTGGCAAGGGAGCGGAGGCGGCGGTCGAAGGGGTGCCGCTCACGCCGGCGGAGGTGCGCGTCGCCCGTGCCAGCGAGACCGGCGGCGAGGCGGCCGGCTCCGCCACCGGAATGGGCTCGGGCGGCCCCTCCCCGTCCACGCGCGCGTCGACCGACTCCGGCCCCGCCGACTGCCTGGTGGCAGGTGGGGGAGGCACGAACGGATCCCCAACCGGCCCGCGCTCGGCGTCGTCTGGCCGCGTCGCCGCGGCAGCCAGCGAATCGGCCAGCGGCTCGAGCGCGTCACGTCTCAGCTGCAGCAACGCCCACACGAACGCGACCCCGTGGACGAGCGCGATCATCGTCACGACGGCTTCCGACCGGATCGTGGGCCCGAGCCCGAGCCAGTCCATGATCGAAGGGTTCTCGGGGTAGAGTGTCGTCAGCACGACGTACATATTGGCGAAGGTGGCCGCGGACAGCGCGACGTAGACCATCCGCCAACGAACCGAGACGGCGGCCAGGATCACCCCCAATGGGAAAAAGGGGTAGCCGTACCGCTCGTGGACTCGCGTCGGCACCACGAAGAAGGCCAGGGCGAGGACCGCCAGGCCCACCAGCAACATCAGCCTGTCGGGCCGTCTGGCGACGATCCACAGGGTGAGCGCGATGGTGGCAAGCAGGAGGCCCGACCCGATCAGCACGGCCGGGATGCCGCCGATCGCCGCGCTGCCGGACGCGCAGGACTGCGTCCCGAGGGTACTCGGCGACTGCGAGCCGGCGAAGTCGCAGACCCAGTGGTTGGCGTTGGCAAGGCTGAACCCCAGGTCTGACCGAACGATGGCCCACGGGTTGTACGCGTTGACGGTCAGATACGGGTAACCGCCGGCGGCCACCGCGACCTGTTGGAGCAACCCGGACCGGATGAACGGCGCCTGCCCGCTGAGCTCGACGACCGACAGCCCGAACGGCAGGCACAGGACAACCGCGGTCAGGAACCCGGCGAGACCCGTCGTCAGGATCCGGACCGGTCGCCCGGTTCGGGCCGGATCGCCTCCGCCCCCCGCCGGCCACAGGGCACGTCGGATCGTCACCACCGCGACCAACGGGATCATGATGCCGAGCTGTGGCTTGATGACCGCCGCGACCACGGCCCACATGGCCGCCCGCTCCGGGCGGTCGCGCCACAGCTCGCGCAGGCCGAGCAGCATGAAGACGACGCCGACCGAGTCGACCTGGCCCCAGACCACGCTGTCGAACCACGAGATCGGGTTGAGGACCGCGACCGCCGCCCCGAGGAGTGCGAGCCGGCGGCGCCCGCCGAGCTCGAGGATCATCGAATGGACGAGCCAGCCGATCGCGAGATCGGCCAGGATCGGCACGACCTTGAGCCCGAACGCCTGGAAGAACGGGATCGTGTCGCCCCAGTTCTGCGCGTGGAGCGCGGCCACCAGCCAGCCGATGAACCAGAGCGCGTACAGATAGCCGGGCGTGTAGTCGTGGAAGAAATCGCGCTGATAGAAGCCGAACGGTCCCTCGGCGGCGAGATTGCGCGCCCAGAAGTCGAAGGCGTTCAGGTCCGTCGCGAACCCGGACCCCGGGAGCAGGTATGCGATGATGAGGCGGAGGGCGAGCCCGAGGGCGAGGACCACGAGGACTGCGCCGACGGTGCCCCGCGACCCGGTCGCCCGCGACGGCGCTCCTGAGCCTCGCACGGTCCCGCCGGATGCGGGGCCAATCACCGGGAAACGGCTCCTGCACGAGCGTGGAAGGTGGATCGGAGCGTAGCACAGGGCGGCCCGCCGGACCCCCGGACGACCCCATGGCCGGACCCGCGCACCGCCCGCTGGCTGGCGATCGGCGCCGGCCTGCTCCTGGCGCTCCTCGCGCTGGCCATCTTCACGGTCACTAGGGTCGATCGGTACTACGACCACTTCGTCTGGCAGGCGGCCGCGTTCCTGGAGGGACACGCGGCGATCCGCTACCCGGTCGAAGGGGTCGTCGGCGTCTCGGGCAACTCATACTTCCAGGACGTCCTGCCGATCGCGACCGACGACGGCGTGCCCCGCGGCCTGCTGCCGTTCCCGCCGCTGCCGGCGATCGTCCTGCTCCCGTTCGTGGCGTTGTGGGGACTGGCGACCGACGACCAGGCGATCTTCACGATCCTGGCCGCCGCCGACGTGGCGGTCTGCTGGTGGGCACTCGGGCGCCTCGCCGTGAGGCCCGCCATCCGGGTCGGCGGCACAATCTTCCTGGCCGTCGGCACGGTCTTCTGGTTCACCGCCCAGGTCAGCACGACCTGGTACCAGGCGCACATCGTGGCGGTGGGGCTGACGCTGCTGGCGGTCGGAATCGCCGTCGGCGGGGACCCTGGGGCCGATGGCCAGCCGTTCGCCGGCGGGGGCAGCCGGGATGTTGGTCGCCCCCTCCCGGAGGCTCGGCGTCTGCTGGCGGTGGACCGCCGCCAATTCCTCGCCGGGCTGCTGTTCGGGCTCGCCTGTACGGCGCGGCTGACAGTTCTCTTCGGCGCCCCATTCTTCGCCCTGGTCGGTTCCGCTGGCGACTGGCGCCGACGGAGCTGGTCAGCCGGCCTCGGTGCGGCGCTGCCGCTCGTGGCCGTCGTCTTCTACAACGTCGTCACCACCGGGCACGTCTTCCATCCCGCCTACGACTATCTCTACGTCCTCGAATCCAACGGCTATCCGACCTTTGGCTACCACCCCGAATGGGCCGTCGAAGACCCGCGCTACATCCCGCAGAATCTCGGGATCGCCTTGTTCGGCCTACCGGACCTGCTTCCGAGCGCGCTCCCGGATAGCCTCGCCATCCATCCGACGCTGGTCTGCACCGAGCCAGGCGCGGGCCGGGGCCTGTTCGATGCGGGCTGTCCGCTTGGCGTGCCGCGCGACACGGGCATGAGCGTCATCCTGACCAGCCCGGGCTACCTGCTCGCGATTCCGGTGCTGCGTGGCTACGCCCGGAGCCGGCTCGTCACGGGCGCAGCGCTGGCGATCGTCGGCATCTCCGTGGTCAACCTGATGCACTTCAGCCAGGGCTGGGTCCAGTTCGGCTATCGGTTCAGCAACGACGCGGCGCCATTCGCGCTGCTGCTCGTGGCCATCGGCACCGAACGCCTTGCACGCCGCCACTCCTGGGGCCTGCCGCTGGCGGCTGCCCTCCTCGTCCTCTCGATCGCGATCAACCTGTGGGGCGTGCTCTGGAGCCGCCTGCTCGGGTGGTGACCCTGATCCGGCGGGCCGGCCCGCCGTGCTGGTCAGCTGGTGGGCTACTCCACGCCGCTATGGTACGCACAGCGCGTCGAGGGCCGACGCCCGGACCTCGTCATTATCGACGACCGGACGCGCCTCGACGAAGGACTGGGAGACATCACCGACGTGATCGATGCACATCTGGGCCGGAAGACGGCCGCAGCTGCAGGCTCCACCCCGCGCGTGGCACGGCTCTCCTATTTCTTTCCGGCGCACAACGAGGAGGCCAACCTCGCCGGGCTCGTCGAGGAGGCCCTGGGGGCATTGCCGAGGCTGGCCGAGACATTCGAGATCATCGCGGTCGACGATGGGTCACGCGACGCGACGGCAAGCATCGCCGAGGCACTCGCCGAACAGCATCCCGACGTCGTTCGGCTGGTCCGGCATCCGGTCAATCTCGGCTACGGGGCGGCGCTGCGCTCGGGATTCGGTGCGGCGCGCTACGAGCTGATCGCATTCACGGACGGCGACCGGCAGTTCAAGGTCGCCGATATCGGGCGGCTGACTGAGCGGCTGGCCGCGCCGGACGCGCCGGACGTCGTGGTCGGCGTCCGAATCAAGCGCGCCGACCCCCTCATCCGCACCCTCTACGCCCGCGCGTATCGCCTGGCCAATCGGATCTTCTTCGGCCTGCGGGTCTCGGACGTCGACTGCGCCTGTAAACTGTTCCGGCGGGATGTCCTCGACGGCCTCCGGGTCGACTCCGGCGGGGCCTTCTTCTCAGCCGAGCTGCTGATCAAGCTCCAGGCTGCCGGCCGGCGGGTCGCTGAGGTCGGGGTGCCGCACTACCCGCGGACCGCCGGATCGGCGACTGGCGCGAAACCCAAGGTCATCCTGCGAGCCGTGCGCGACTTCTGGCTGCTCCGCTTGCGAATGTGGGCCAACAGCAGGGCGGCGCTGCGCCGGGGCCGCCCGATCCTCGGCGGGTAGCCTTGCCCCGATCACCCGGCGCAACCGACCAGGCCGCCGGCATCGACCCATCCCCGAAAGCCGACTTCGCCATGGTTTCGACAACGCGGAACGACCCCGGAACGCCTTCCGCCATCAGCTCGAGCGGCCTTCGCCTTCGGGACCGGCGTCGAGCGAGTTGATGAAGTCGCGGAAGACATCCAGGCGCGGATCCACGACCCCCTCGCCGATCGCCTCGAGCGGCGAGCCCTCCGCGCCCTCGTCGCCGAGGCCGCCGTCTGCCCCAAGGGCCGCCCGGTCGAGGACGGCCAGCGAGGCGAAGATCCGGACCCCCGTGCGAACGGCCAGGGCCAGGGCGTCGGACGGTCGCGCGTCCACCTCGACGGGGCGGCCGTCGCGCTCGAATGTGATGGTTGCGTGGAAGGTCTCCTCGGACAGCTCGGAAATGACCACTCGGTTGATCCGGGCACCGAGCTCGTCGAGCGTCGTCGCAAAGAGGTCATGCGTCAGCGGGCGCTCGGGCGTGAGCCCCTGCAGCTTCATCGCGATGGAGCTGGCCTCCCACGGGCCGATCCAGATCGGCAGGTAACGGTCGCGGTCGACCTGCTTGAGGATGACCACGTGCCGGCTGGAGAGCATGTGGACTCTGACGCTCTCGACCTGCATCTCGACCAGCTCGTCGTCCATGGCCGAATTATCCCACGCCCACCCGAGTCGTCGGCCGGCCGGCACCCAGGAGCCCCACGAGCCAGGCGACCACGGCGCCGAATACGAAGCCACCGATATGGGCGAAGAACGCCACTCCCCCGCCCTGCGTCGGCCCGAGCGATCCGATCCCGTCGACGAGCTGGAGGAGGAACCAGAGGCCGAGCACGATCGCAGCCGGGATCCTGACCAGCTGGTAGAAGAACCCGAGGAAGACCAGCGATGTGACCCGGGCGCGCGGAAAGAAGACGAGATAGGCGCCCAATGTGGCGGCAATCGCCCCGGATGCCCCGATCGTCGGGATCGTCGACTCGGGATCGATCGCAACCTGGGTCAGGCCAGCGAGCACGCCCCCGGTCAGGTAGAAGAGGAGGAAGCCGGCACGCCCCAGGCGGTCCTCGACATTGTTCCCGAAGATCCACAGGTAGAGCAGGTTGCCCAGCAGGTGCAGCCAGCCAGCGTGCAGGAACTGACTGGTCAGCAAGGTCACGCTCTCCCCGGACAGGAGGTCGCCGCGGCTCCAGGCTGCCGTCAGTCGCCCCGGCACGACGCCCCACTCCGTGATCGCCGCCTCGAACGCCGCGTCGCCCCGTGCCAGCAGGCCGAGCTCCCACCCGAAAGCGACGCCGCAGGCGATCACGATCGCGAGGGTCACGAGCGCCGGCCGGCGTGTCGGGTTGGCGTCCCGCAGGGGGATCACGGGACCCGGATCAGGGCGCCGTCGTCGGTTTGGCGCTTGCCCCGCTGGTTTCCGCGCTCGGGCCGGCTGAGGGCGACGTCTTCGGGGCCACGTCCGGAACGGCCTCCAGCACGGCCTGCTGGACGCCGTCCTTCGAGAGCCAGACCACCGTTGCCGGCGCCTCCTCGATGCCCGCGATGATGTACATGGCGCGAAGATCCGACCAGTCCTGGATGCCGCCGGCCAATCGGTACTGGGCCACGTACGTTCCCTTGTCCTTGTCGATGGCCACGATCCGCGCGTTCGGGCGATCGAAGGCGTAGACATTGCCGACCCGCCACTCGCCGGCTCCGGACACCAGGGAGTAGGTAGGCGCCGAGCGCAGGAGCGTGTCGGGCGGGCCGGCTGCGTCCCAGCCATCGTTCTTGCCTGACACGAAACGGACGAGTGCACCGCCGTCGACGAGGAAGTAGTCGCCGTCGACATAGGACGAGCTCATCCCCGAGACGTCACGCGCGGTCGCCAGCCAGGCTGTCGGCGCCACCGGGAAGCCGCTCCCGTCAGCGGCCGGCGAGTAGGCCCGGATCTGCTGCTCGGACGGGTCGATCACATAGAGGTTGTAGAGGCCGCGCGGGGCGTCGCGCAGGAAGGTGTTGAAGCCCTTGATGTCGTCGCCCCACGAGGTGGAGCCCTGGACCTTGACCCGCGTGAGCGTGCCCTCGCCCTCGCTATCAGCGGGACGCCAGCGCCAGAGCACGTTCCTGGTGTCGAGGATGAGCAGGTCAGGGCCGCCCGCCCCGAGGTAGCGCGCGTTCGAGAAGGTCGCCCCACCCTGCTTCATGCCCACCCTGATGACGAGGGTGGCCTTGCGCGCCTTGAGGTCGACCCGGTAAACCGCGCGGGTCGAGCGGTCGATGACGTACGGGGCGCCATCGGGGCCGCGGACCATCGCCCGCAGATCAATCGGGTCGGCGCCTTCAGCCGGGACGAAAGTGAACAGGTCTTCCGAGCTGATCGGGACCACGCCGTACAGGCGATCGAGACCGGCGACCGTCTTCTGACGCAGGGGCCCGACGACGGTGGCCGCGACGTTCGCCGCGTCGGCCGCCTGGAGCTGTCGGTAGGCGTCGGTCAGCAGTTGGAGGGCCTGGTCGGGATCGTCGGCGACGAGGTCGATGCCCGGTCCGCTGACCTTGGCCAGATCCTCCCGGGCGGCGGCGATCGCCTGCTGGCCGGCGTTGACCGAGCTGATCGCCTCCTCGGGCGAGCCGCTGCCCCCGAATGCATAGACGCCGAGGCCGAGCCCGCCGACGACGACGACCAGAGCGAGGACCGCAAGGGCCGCCCGCCGCTGGGTCTCCCGGCGCGATGCCAGCGGGGTGATCCGGCGGTAGGTCGGCTTGCGCTGTGGCATCAGGCCCTGGACCCAGGCGACGGCCCGCGCCACCGCGCCCCCGGCGGCGATCCGGGCGTTGCCGGCCGCGACACTCACCGCGACGCCGGCCGCCTGCACGTTGTCGGCCAGCGGGATCGGCGAGCGGTCGGGCGCTCCCGCCAGCGGCGCCGAAGGCCGCACCGGCACGAGCGTGCGTCCCCGAGCGGTCGAGGAGACCTCGGTCGCCTCGAACGCGATCGCACCGTCGCTGCCGGAGCCGTCGGCCGCCACGAAACGGTGGTGAAGATGCTCCATGGCGGACTGCGGGTGCAGCGTCAGCATCGCGTCCTTGAGCTCGTCCGCGCCGAGCTTGGCGATCATGTTCGGCGACACCAGAACCAGGGAATCGCCGACCGACACTTCGCCGCGCCAGACATCGGGCTCCAGGTCGGCCGACGGGAGTCCGCGCTCCCGATGCGGATCGGGCAGTGTCGACAGCCGGGCCTGGCGGATGAGATACGCCTCGGCCGGCCCGACGGTCGCCACGTACATCTCGTTGCCACGCACGACGGCCACTCCCACCCCGATCGGGCCGTTGCCGTCCGCCGTCTTGAGGCCAAGCCGGTCGGCCTGGTGGGAGAGCCGCTTGTTGGCCGTGCTGATCGCCTTCTGCAGGCAGACCCGGATGCCGGCCGACTCGTCGTAGTAGTACTCGTTGCGGATCGTCTCGGCGGCCAGGCGGGTCGCCTCCAGCGCGTGGCGCGAGACGGCTCGCGAGGTCACGAGGAGATAGAGATGGCCCTTCGAGCGCGCCACGGACCCCACGCTCGGCTCGACCACGACGAGCGTGTCCGGCGAGTCGGCGAGTCGGTCGTGCTCGGCCACGATGCCGAGCTTGAGCTGGAGTCGGACGGCCATCCGGGCCTCTCGTGATCGGGCGGCGCTCGGATCGTCAGGCTTCGATCACGATCGTTCGCCCTCAGATGGCTGGCAGGTGTCGCGGATTATACGCGGCGACCCCCGGGCCGGACGTGCAAACGCAGCTCGCGCGCCCCGGCGCCGCCGGGCGCCGCCGCGAAGGCCGCGAGCAGCTCCGAGCTCCGCAGGCGCAACTCCTGGGCGACGATCGGCGCATCGGCCTCGACGACAAGGCTGAAACCCTCGAGGCGGACGACCCGGCAGGCGCCCGCGGCGGCCGGTACGCGCTCGGCGACGAGCGCCTCGAACGTGGCGATCGCCCGCGACAGGCGCAGCTCGTCCTCGAGCCCGAGGGCTCGGGCTGCATCGGGAATCAGGTCGCCGAGGCGCACCATCGGGCGGCGGCGCGCGGTCATCGCAACGCCCCGCCCGGCGATCCGGTTCCGGAAACAGCGCCGGCCAGCCACGCCCCATTGGGCCCGGTCCGGACCTCCCAGGCGGTCGCGATCGCCCGCAACTCAGGGGCGAGGTCGTCGAGCGTGGTCGTGGTGATGAAGGTCTGGGGCAGCGCGGCGATCCGCCGGACCAGGTGCGACCGCCGCTCTGGATCGAGCTCGGAGAAGACGTCGTCGAGGAGGAGCAGTGGCGGCCGGCCGTCGAGCTCGGCCAGGAGGTCGAGCTCGGCCAGCTTGAGCGCCAGGATCGCAGTCCGCTGCTGGCCTCTGGAGGCGAAGCTCGCCAGGTCACGGCCGGCAAGCTCGAAGACGAGGTCGTCGCGATGCGGGCCGACCAGGGTCGAGCCGTTCCAGACCTCTTTCTCCGCCGTCTCGACCAGCCGGCGCGCCAGCGCGTCCCGCGGCGACTCCCCGGGGAGCGGCGGCGCATTCGTCGCATAGCTCAGCGTCAGCCGCGCCTCGGCCGCCTCGTCCGGGGCAATCTCGGCATGGGCGGCCGACAGCGGCCCGGCGAGCGTTTCGAGCAACCTGCGGCGCTCGGCGACAATGGCCCCACCAGCGTCCAGGAAGGCGCTGTCCCAGAAGCGGAGCTCGTCACGTGAGGCACCCTCCTCGCGGATCGCGCGGAGCAGCCCGTTGCGCTGTTGGAGGACGCGGCCGTAGGTCGCAAAGGCATCGGCATAGGCCGGCGAGCCCGACGACGCCAGTTGATCGATGACCGCGCGCCGAAGGGACGGGGAGCCCGCGATCAGCAGCATCACCTCGGGCGCGAACACGACCACCCGCAACAGGCCGGCCAGACCCGCTGCCCGGCGGCCGAGCCCGTTGACCTGGATCCGCTTCCGGCCGGCCGTGCCCGTGGCGCCGGCGCGGACGACGGCGACCTCCAGCACGTCCGATCCCACGTGACCCTCGACCCGTGCCAGGTCCGCCCCCCAGCGGACGAGCTCACCGTCGGCACTCGTCCGGTGGGAGCGGCCCCAGGCGAGCAGAACCATCGCTTCAAGCAGGCTGGTCTTGCCGGCGGCATTTGGGCCCCAGATGAGGTGCGGACCGGGCCCGAACGCCACGTCGAGCGATGGATACCCCCGAAAGTCGAGCAGGCTGATGGTCGCGAGCAGGTTCGGCCGGGCCGGCGCGCCGGACCGGCCTCCTGGATGCAGGCTAGCTGTGATTCCCATGACGGTCGCTGTCTCCCCGACCACGGGTCGCCGTTCCTCGCATCCAGTCGCCAGCAGACTGTTACCGGGCGAATCGCGGCCCGCTGGGCCGAATCGCGGCCCGCTGCACGGAACCCGACCTCGCGCTGAGCGTGGACCTGCCGCCGTGACCCTCACCGGCGGCTCGAACTTCTCTGTACCAGTCCGTCCACGATGTTTTGCCAGAGTCGCAACGCCGGCCACGATCGTCACCGACGTGGGTGGGGATCACAGCTAAGACGTGGTCCGGACGGGCATGACCACGTGGATGTAGTGGTCGTCACCGACGGGCTTGAAGACGCCGGGCGAGAGCGGTCCGTTGAGTTCGAGCGCGAACTGCTCGGCCGTGACGTTGGTCAGCACGTCGGCGAGATACCGGGCGTTGAAGGCGATCGTCGTCCCGTCGCCCTCGACGGCTGCCTCGACCTGGCCGACGTGATCGCCGACCTCGGCGCTGGCGCTGACCGTGATCCCCGGTTCTCCCTCGGCGCCGATCTGGAGCTTGACGATGTTGGCCGATTCGTGGGCGATCAGGGCCGCCGGGCGGACGGCGCGCAGGAGCTCCTCCCGGTCGAGCACGGCACGGGTGGAATGGCTCTGGGGCACGATCTGCTGGTAGTTCGGGAACTGGCCGTCGATCAGGCGACTGACCAAGTCGATTCCGTCCAAATGGAAGAGGACCTGGTTGCGGCCCCCGGCCAGGACGACCTCGACCGGGTCGTCGACATCGGCCAGGACCCGTGCCAGCTCGTTGAGCGCCCGCGCTGGGATCACCACGCTGGTCTCCGGGACCGCGTCGAGGATCGGGATCGTCTTGACCGCGATGCGGTAGTTGTCGGCGGCGGCAAGAGTCAGCTGATCGCCCTCGAAGCGTGCCAACACGCCGGTCAGGATCGGTCGAGCCTCATCGCTGGCGGCCGCGAAGGCTGTCTCCGCCAGCGCCCGACGCAGGACGTTCTGGGCGATCCGGGTGGTCGGACGCTCGCCGGCGACCCCGATCGCCGGAAACTCGTCGGCATCGATCCCCTTGACGTGGGTCTCGAATCGACCGCAGCGCAGATGGAGCGTGTCGCCGGCCTGGAGCTCAAGGTCGACCCGATCACCGGCCGGCAGCGAGTTGACCAGGTCGGTCAGGAGCTTGGCCGGGACGGTCGTGGCCCCGTCGGACTCGATCTTGCCGGGTACCCAGTAGGTGATCCCGATCTCGAGGTTGGTGGCGGTCAGCTTGAGCCCGGCGTCCTCCGTCTTGAGCAGGACGTTGGCCAGCACGGGCAGGGTGCTCCGGTTCGAGACGGCGCGACTGACCACGGACAGGCCGCGTGCCAGGTTTTCCTGCATGACCGAGAGTTTCACGTCGGGCACTCCACGCTTTTGTCGCTCAGGTGGCCGCGGATCGCGGATCGGGATCGCTGGTTGGGCACCGGGAGGACCCAGGGTCGGGCTTTCCTCCGGGTCATGGGTATCTTCCCCCTATCTTCTCACTCCGTCATCACCATCATCATGGTGTGGACTCGGTGGAGATGCCGACGTGGGCGTGCTTCGGCGGACGGTGGACGGCCAGCACGGTGGCGTGGACAGGACCGTCCCGATGGTGGGCGGGCCGACTGACATGACGTGGATGACGACAATGGCCGAGCTCGAGGCCCCTTGGATTCATCCCCGATCGTCCACGAGGGCGCCTCGCTCGAGGCGTCGATCCACCCATGGATGTCCACAGCCCCACCCGCTTGTCCACCGATTCGAGGCGTTTTGTCCACACGTACTGGGCCGGATTGGCCGTGCCGGTCGCTCGCATGCGTCAACGGAGCCCGCGCTCGCGGGCGCGAGTCAGTCGGCGTAGATCAGCTCCCGGACCGCCGCGATCTCGCGCCGCAGCTCGTCGTTGACGGCCACCTCGCGGGTGATCTTGTCGCAGGCGTGAAGGACCGTGGAATGGTCGCGCCCACCGAGCTCCGCACCGATCCGCAGCAGCGAGACGTCCGTCTCGGCGCGCATCAGGAACATCGCGATCTGGCGCGGAACGACGATGGCCTTGTCGCGCTTCTGGCCCTGCAGCACGTCGATCGGGACGCTGTAGTAGTCCGCGACGACCTTGGCGATCCGCTCCGGTGTCACCTGCCGCTTCTTGGGGTTGTAGAGCACGTTCGAGAGGACGGCCTGGGCGAGCTCGATGCCGATCGGCATGGCGCCCATGCTGGCGTAGGCGACCATCCGGTTGAGGGCGCCCTCGAGCTCGCGGATGTTGCTGACCACCTTGCGGGCGATAAACTCGATCACGTCCGAGGTGATCGGAACGGCGCCCTCCTCGGCCTTTGCGCGGAGGATCGCGATCCGGGTTTCGAGGTCGGGGGCGGTCAGGTCGGCGATCAGACCCCACTCGAACCGGCTGCGCAAGCGCTCCTCGAGGGTCAGGATCGCCTTGGGCGGGCGGTCGGACGAGAGGACGATCTGCTTGCCATCCTCGTGGATGGCATTGAACGTGTGGAAGAACTCCTCTTGGGTCCGCTCCTTGTCCGCAATGAACTGGATGTCGTCGATCAGCAGCAGGTCGATCCGGCGGTAGCGGGCCCGGAACTCGTCGATCTTGCCCTGCTGGATGGAGGTGATGAACTCGTTGGTGAACTTCTCGCTGGTGGCGTAGACGACGCGCTTGCGCGGGAACTTGGCGATCACCTGGTTACCGATGGCATGCATCAGATGGGTCTTGCCGAGGCCCACGCCGCCATACAGGAAGAGCGGGTTGTAGGCGTGTCCCGGGCGTTCGGCCACGGACAGGCTGGCGGCATGGGCGAGTCGGTTCGCCGAGCCGACGATGAAGTTCGAGAAGGTGTAGCGCGGGTTGAGGTATGTCGTCCCACCCTCGCCACCGACCCGGGTCGGCTCCACCCGGACCTGCGGGGAGGGCCTGGCCGGCCCGGCCGCCAGCGGCTCCGACGACGCCTCGGCGGCCACCGCGACCCCAGGCGACGTCCCGATGACGAATTCGACCTGGACGCTGTAGCCCACGATCCTGGCCAGCGTCTGGCTGATCAGCGAGCGATAGCGCGACTCGAGCCAGTCCTTCGCGAAGCCATTCGGAACGGCGATCCGGAACCGCTGCTCATCGACGTCGACGAGCAGCGTATCGCGCAGCCACGTCTCGTAGTTGGCCGGGGAGAGTGAGACCTGCAGCTCTCCCAGAGCGGCTCGCCAGACCTGCTTCGCGTCCATTCGTCGATGGGATCCTGCGCTGGTGTTTTGACGGTGGATGGGTAGCGTAGACCACGGAAGCTGGAGCCGGGGGCCGGAAATCTCGCGCGTCGGATTGCGCCGTGTGAGGCACCAGTCGACGCGTTCCCGAGGATCCCGGTCGGGGCTTTCGGGGACTCCCGCGTACGTCTCCGGCGTCGAGGGCCCGGAGAGGATAGCACCGGCCGGGCGGCCCTCGCAAGGCGATTCTGCGATACTCCTGGGGAGTATTCCTCCGTGGCGCGCGAAGGCCCGGACCCCGCGACTTCGTTTGACACCCCCAGGGGCCCGACATATCATCCGCCGGACGACGACGCGCCGTGCGCTTTCGGGCGCCAGGCGCGTTTGCGTGCCTTCAGGGGTAGTGACAGACCGTCCCCGAGGCCGGATGGAGAGGATCCCGGACAGTCCAGATGAAGCAGACCTATCAGCCCAAGAAGCGCCACCGCGCCAAGGAGCACGGCTTCCGCGCCCGGATGAGGTCGGCCGGCGGCCGGCGGGTCCTGGCCACACGTCGCGCTCGCGGTCGAAAGCGGCTGACGGCCTGACGATCGGGCGCGGCTCGTGCACGCCGCGGCTCGTGATGCTTTCCCGCCCGCAGGACTTCGCGGCGTTCCAGGGAGGCGGGACCACCCGGTCCCACCCGCTCCTGACCGCCCGGTTCCGGCGGACCGATCTCGAGACGACCCGCTTCGGGCTGTCGACCGGCCGAGGCCTCGGCGGTGCGGTAGTTCGAAATCGTGTCCGTCGCCGGCTCCGCGAGGCGCTCAGGGTGATGGCACCCGCGTTCCAGCCCGGCTGGGACGTCCTCATCATTGCCCGGCCATCGATCGTGACGGCCGACCATGACGCGATGGTCGGAGCGTTGCGCCGAACCCTCGTCAAGGGCGGCGCACTCGGAGGAGCCGCGGGTTGAAGCACATCGGGATCGGACTGATCAGGCTCTACCGGTTCGTATTCGCCTGGCTGCCGCCCAGCTGTCGGTTCGAGCCGACCTGCTCGCACTACACCGAACAGGCGATCCAGAAGTACGGTCTGCTCCGGGGGAGCTGGATGGGAGCGAGGCGGATCGCCCGCTGTCACCCCTGGAATCCCGGCGGCTATGATCCCGTCCGCTAACGAGGCTTTCAGCTCGTGACATCGCGTCGGTTCCTCAAGGAGCGGGTCGTTCCGGTCCTCTTCCTGGTCCTGCTCGCCCTGGTCCTGGCGGCATGTGCCGGGACCGGCGACCCGGGGGCCTCCGGGTCCGGGAGTCCGCTGGCCTCGGCGACCCCGCAACCTCCGCTCACGCCCGCCCCGCCCGGCGCCGATCCGGTCAGCTTCCTGGCCTGGGCATTCACCCCGATCTTCCAGGTCATGTTCATCATCCTGGTCGGGGTCTACGTCTTCCTCGAGAACCTGGGCGTGCCGGCCGCGATCGGTTGGGCGATCGTCGTCCTCACCCTTGTTGTCCGCGCCGTCGTCATCCCGCTCTATCGCCGGCAGCTCACCTCGCAGCGGCGGATGCAGCTCCTCCAGCCGGAGATCAAGGAGATCCAGCGCCGCTACAAGGGCGACCAGATGAAGGCCCGGCTCGCCCAGCAGGAGTTGTTCAAGGAACGTGGCGTCAGCCCCTTCGCCGGCTGCCTGCCGCTGATCCTGCAGATGCCGCTCCTGTTCATCATGTATTCGGTCATCCAGAACGGGCTGACCAACCAGGACCCCCGGGCGATGCTCAACGCGTTCGGGGTCCAGCTGGTCAATCTGGAATGCACCAACGCACCCAACGGTGTCCTCGAGGCGACGAAGCCGTGCATCGACACCGTCATCCCGATTCTCGGCAACCTGGATGTCAGCCAGCCGTCGACCTTCCTGAGCGTCGGGCTCGGGGGCTTCGTCCTCGGTTTGAGCGTCCTGGCGATCATTTCCGCCTTCCTGCAGCTGATCCAGTCGCGCATGATGCTGCCGGTCACCAAGCCCTCGGACGACGACCCCAACACCAAGATCCAGCGCCAGACCATGCTGTTCCTCCCGCTGATCTCGGTGGTCTATGGTGGGTTCCTGCCGGCCGGCCTGTTCATTTACTGGATCACCGCCACGATCTTCTCGATCGTCCAGCAGTACCTGATCGTGGGCTGGGGCGGCATGTTCCCGATCTTCGGCTGGGCGCCGGCCTTCGCGACCGACCATACCCCGCGCTTCCCGGTGGCCATGCCACCGCCACCTGATCCGAGCAAGCGTGCGGCCATCCTGACCGACGCTGAGAAGAAGACGACGGCCGCTTCGACGATCCGCCCCCGCGAGCGGGGCCGTCAGGGCCGACGAGGGAGACGACGCTGATATGAGCGAGTACCGCGAGTTCACCGGCAAGACCGTCGAGGAGGCCCTCCGCCTCGCTCGTGAAGCCTTCGGGGCCGAGCTGAACGACCTCGACTTCGAGATCCTGACCCCGGGCAGCCGGGGCGTCCTGGGCATGGGCGCCGAGCCCGCCAGGATCGTGGCCGCGCCGCGCGCCGCGCTGGGAGGGGCCGCGCCAAAGCGCGAGGCTGCCGCGGCCATCCCGCTTCCCCCCCCGCCTGCCCGTCCGCGCGACGACCGCCCGCGCGACGACCGCCCCGACGGAGACCGCCCGCCCCGTCGCGACGACCGCGGCCCGCGCCGCGACGACCGGCCTCGGGACGACCGCCCCCGGGATGCGGCTGCGCCCCGTCGCGACGATCGCCCGCCCCGTCGCGACGATCGCGGCCGGGCACCGTCTCGCGGCGCCTCGGCCGACCTGTCCGCGTCCGAGGCGGCCGAGGTCGCCGCGGCCCGTAGCTCGCTGGCGGCCGAGCGAGCCGATCTCGAGGCGTCCGAGGCATCGCCCGAAGCGCTCGCCGCGGGCAAGGCGATCCTCGAGCAGCTGATGGGCCACCTCGGGTTCGTCGTCCAGGTCCAGGTCGAGACCGGCGAGACGAGTCGCCTCAACGTCGTCGCCGAGGGCGACGAGAAGGAGGCACTCGGGGCCCTCATCGGGCGCAAGGGCGAGCGTCTCTCGGCCCTGCAGCACCTGGTCAACCTCATGCTCTCCAAGGAGATGGGTGCTTGGACACGAGTGCTCGTCGACGTCGAGGACTACCGCGGCCGGCGCGAGCGCCAGCTGCGCGAGCTCGCCGAACGGGCCGCCGCTCGCGTCGTGGAGACGGGCAAGATGCTCCAGCTGGAGCCGATGTCGGCGCTCGAGCGGCGCTGGATCCATATGTCGCTGCGCGATCATCCGGCTGTCGCCACCCAGTCGATCGGCGAGGAGCCTAACCGGCGCGTCGTGCTGGTGCCTCGCAGCGCCGGCTGAGCCGGGCCATTCGTCACGTCCCTGCAAGCGGGTGCGTCCCAATCGCACGTTTGCCCTTGAAGGACCTGCCGCCCACGGCTGATAGGATGACGGCCCATCCATGACTGCGACGACCGAGACGCTTGAACAGACCACCGAACCAGGTCGACCATCGCCCTGGCTCCGGTTCGGCCTGGCCTTTGGCCTCGGGCTCGCCGCGGCGCTCCTGATCGGGGGCGGGGCGCTCTACGCCTATGACCAGCAGTACACGGGGCGGGTCCTGCCGGGCGTTCGCGTCGGGTCGGTCGATCTGTCCGGCCTCACCCCCGACGCGGCTCGGGCCAAGCTCGCTCGCGCCTATGGGTCGCTCTCGCACGGCCGCATCGTCCTGGCCGGTGTCGATGACGAGCAGGTCATCACCTTCGCCGAGATCGGGCGCGGCCCAGATGTCAACGCGCTGCTCGACGCGGCCCTGGCCGTTGGACGCAGCGGCTCACCGGTCGAACGGGTCGTCGCCGATGCACGGACGGCGCTCCGCGGCGTGGTTCTGGATCCGACCGTCACCTTCGATGCCGATGAGCTGACACGCCGGGTCAGCGGGAGTGCCGACTCCCTCAGGATCGAGCCGGTCGATTCGACGGTTCAAACCGACGCAGACCGCAACTTCGATGTGGTCCCCGGAAGGGTCGGCCGTCAGGCCGATCCGGCGCCGGTCATCCTGGCGCTGGCCGCTTCGCTCGACCAGCTGGATGCCCCGGCGGAGATCCGGCTGGACCTCGGCGTCACCAGCCTTGAACCGGACGTGACCGCCGCGGAGGCATTCGCCGCCAAGAAGACCGCCGAGCGGGTGACGAACCAGGTCCTGCTGGTCGTCGGCGACGAGAAGCTGCCGATCGACGGCGCCGAGCTTCGCGGCTGGGTTTCCTTCCGCAAGATGGCTGACGGCGGCTACGAGCC
This sequence comes from Candidatus Limnocylindrales bacterium, assembly GCA_030647575.1. GTDB lineage: Bacteria > Chloroflexota > Limnocylindria > Limnocylindrales > CSP1-4 > SPCO01. The sequence continues at coordinate 26,219 of JAUSJS010000181.1, forward strand.
GGTAATGGACACGACCCCGTTGACCGGACTGATGGAAGCGCTGGCGAAGGAGATCGATCGCGAGCCGGTCAACGCGAAGTTCATCACGAGCGACGGCAAGATCACCGAGATCACGCCAAGCAGGGACGGCTACAAGCTCGACGTCGCGGCGACCGTCGCCCAGGTCCAGGAACTGCTGGCCGCTCGCACCGACGGTGCCGAGACG
>JAUSJS010000184.1 GCA_030647575.1 Candidatus Limnocylindrales bacterium
CGCTGGCCCTGCTTCAGCGCGGCCGGACCGGACAGGGCCAGTACATCGACGTCTCGATGTACGACACGATCATCGGCCTGGCCGAGCGCTCGGTGACCGCGTATTCGCTCACCGCTACGATCCTCGAGCGGGGGCGCGAGCTGTACATGGCTCCCTGGGGGCCGTTCGAGTGCAGCGACGGCTGGGTCGCCCTGATCGTCGCTACCGAGCGAGATTGGGGCCGCTTCTGCGACGCGATCGGCCGCTCGGACCTGGTGGGCCAAGAGGGCACCTCCTCCGGCCCGGACCGCGCGCAGAACATGGCCGGCCGGCTCGGCGAGACAATCGCCGAGTGGTTCAGCGGCCAGACGAAGGCTGAGGCTGTGCAGAAGTTGCTGGCGGCGGGCTTGCCTGTGGGTCCGGTGCAGAATGCCCGGGAGATCTACGAGTGCCCCCATGTCGAGGCCAGACAGATGCTGATCGACGTTCCCGATCCCATCCTCGGGACGGTTAAGCTGGTCGGACCGCCGTTCAAGATGTCCGCCAGTCCCGAGCCGATCGCCGCGGCCGCGCCTCTCCTCGGCGAGCACACCACCGAGGTCCTGCGGGAATTCCTGGGCTATTCCGATGAGCGATTGACAGAGTTGCGGGCGGAAGGGGTTGTCTAGGTGACGATGTCGAAGGAAGTCGCGGTCGTGAGCGCCGTGCGAAGCCCGTTCGGGAAGTTCGGCGGCGCGTTGCGGGATTTCACGCTGCCCGAGCTCGGTGGACGGGTCGTCGCAGAGGCAATTCGGCGGGCCCGGGTGGACCCGGCCGACGTCGAGGAGGTCGCCACCGGGGTCAACCTCCCCGGAGCCGACCGCTCGATCGCCCGGCAGGTGCTGATCGAGGCCGGGATCCCCACGAATCGCGTGGCGTACACGATCGACCGGGCGTGCTGTTCCTCCATGGCGGCGATCTCCATGGCCTCGCGCTCGATCCGGTTGGGCGATACGAAGGTCGCCGTTGCCGGCGGCACCGAGAACATGAGCCGGGTGCCCTACTTCCTGACCGCGCAACGCTGGGGCCATGCCCTGGGCGACCTCGTCCTCAAGGATCAGCTGGTGATCGCCGACCCGATGACCGGGAAGCCGCGCGCGGTGCAGGTGGGCGAGGAAGCCTCGGAGTACGGGGTCACCCGCGCGGAACAGGATGCGTGGGCCGTGCGCAGCCATGAGCACTACCTGCGGGCGAGGGACGCCGGAAAGTTCGCCGAGGAGATCATGTCGATCTCGGTTCCCCAGCCCAAGGGCGAGCCGGTCCTCTTCAGCGCGGACGAGTCGGTGCGCCCCGGGACGACGATCGAGAAGCTGGCCGCCTTGCCGACGATCTACGGCAGCGCCACGGTGACGGCGGGGAACGCCCCGGGCCTCAGCACCGGGGCATCGGCGATGGTGCTGATGTCGCCGGAGGAGGCCGAACGGCGCGCCACGGAGCCCCTCGCGATGCTCATCGGGTGGGCCATGGCGTCGGGGCATCCCGACCGGATCGCGTCGATCCCGGCCGAGTCGGCCAGGCTGGTGCTGAGCCAGGTCGGCATGACGATCGACGACATGGACCTGGTCGAGATCAACGAGGCGTTCGCGGCGGTCCCGCTGGTGTCGACGCTCGTCCTGGCCGGCGGCGATCGGGATAGGGCCGAGGCGATCAGGAACAAGACGAATGTCAACGGTGGAGCGGTCGCCATCGGGCACCCGACCGGCGCGACGGGCGCGCGGCTGGTCATGACCCTGATCTACGAGCTGCGCCGTCGGCGCGAGGCGGCCGACGAGAGCCGCCCGTACTACGGCGTCGCCACCATCTGCGGCGGCATCGGCGAGGCCGAGGCGATTGTCGTCAAGGTGGCGGGCACGGCGTGACCGTCCTTCGGGCCGACTACGCGCCGGACGGCCGCGAGCATCCGGGAGAATTCCCATACACGCGCGGGATCAGCGCCGAGCCGGGGCCCTGGATCATGGGTCAGTACGCCGGCTTCGGCACGGCGGCCGAGACGAACGGGCGCTTCCGCGCCCTTCTCGATGCCGGCGTCACCGGCTTCTCTGTGGCGCTGGACCTGCCGACCCAGATGGGCCTCGACTCCGATGATCCCGCCGCGGCCGGGGAGGTCGGCAGGGTGGGAGTCGCGATCGACAGCCTGGCCGACGTCGAGACACTGATGGAGGGGATCCCGCTCGAGCGGATCAGCCAGGTGCGCACGACGGCGAACTCGATCGGCTATATCTGGGCGGCGATGTTCGTCGCCCTGGCCGAGCAGCGAGGCCTCGACCCGAACGCGTTCGGGATGTTCATCCAGAACGACGTGCTCAAGGAGTACATCGCCAGGGGGACGCAGATCTTTCCGCCTGGGCCTTCGCTCCGCCTGTCCGTGGACGTCCTCGAGTACGTGGCCCGGCACCTGCCCCGCTGGGTACCCCTCGCCGTCTCCGGGTACCACATCCGCGAATCCGGCTCCGACGATGTCCAGGAGATCGCGTTCACGTTCGCCAACGCAGTGGCGTACCTCGACGCTGCGGTGGCCCGCGGCGTCTCGATCGACGCGGTCGCGCCAACGCTGTTCACGTTCCTGTCAGCCGGCATCGAGCTCCTGCCGGAGGTGGCCAAGTTCCGGGCGGCGCGCCGGGTGTGGGCAAAGCTCATTCACGAGCGGTACGCGGCTCGTGACCCGCGAAGTGAGCAGCTGCGCATCTTCGTCTTCACGGCCGGCTCGTCGCTGACGGCTCAGCAGCCGCTGAACAACGTGGTTCGGACGACCGTGGAAGCGATGGCCGCTGCGCTGGCAGGGGTGCAGACGATGCATGTTTGCGCGTACGACGAGGCCGTCGGGGTGCCGACAGAGGCCGCGGCGACCCTGGCCCTGCGGACGCAACAGATCGTCGCCTTCGAAACCGGGCTGACCGAGACGGTCGATCCCTTCGGCGGCTCGTATGCCATGGAGGCGCTGACCTCCGACATGGCCTCTCGGATCGCCGACGTGCTCGCGCAGGTCGAGGCCCGCGGAGGCGCCCTGGCCTGCATCGAGTCCGGCTGGTTCCAGAGCGAACTCGCCGAATCCGCCTACCGCCAGGCGCGAGCGGTGGAGGCAGGGCTGAAGCCCGTGATCGGGGTCAACCGGTTCGCGACCCCGTCAGCGCCAATCGCCGTGTTTCGCGGCGACCCGGCGGGCGAGCAGCGCCAGCGGGACAGTCTGCGGGCCGTGCGCCAACGCCGATCGCAGGAGGACGTCGCGCGGTGCCTGGACCTGGTCGAAGGGGCGGCTCGCTCCGGGGAGAATGTGGTCCCGGCCTGCGTGGAGGCGGTCACGGCCTATGCGACGGTTGGTGAGATCGTG
>JAUSJS010000185.1 GCA_030647575.1 Candidatus Limnocylindrales bacterium
GTGGTCGATGTCGAACTTGGATGCAGTGGTCGTGGTCACCCCGTCGTACGCCGAGCGCCACGACCCCGTGACGGAACAGCCCGTCCCGCGTCTCGCCGTCGTCCGCGATTCTGCGATTAGCACCTCGCTCCGCGTGCTGCAACCGTCCCGATCGGCGTCGATCCAGTGGATGAACAGCGTGCGGTCGTAGTCGTCCGAGTGCTCGGGTGCCGTCGCAAGACGAGCGAGAAGCTTGAGCCCGGTGCCGCGTACGGTTGTGGCGGCGTTCGCCGGTGCGCCGTTTGAGGCGGCGAGCACCGCCGCGGCGAGGAGCACGACCAGGCGGGCGGCGATGCGTGGACGAGTCGCTGATGCCGCGATCATGTGTCTCGTCGCGAGCATTCGCTTCGGTCCCCGCTCCACGAACCAGCCCACCCAACGGTCGTCACGCATCATGCGCCGATCGGTCAAGACGATTTCGACCCAACGGCGGAGTCGCCTTCACTACGGCCATCTCACCCTTGTCGGTCGGTTGGTTGGGTGGGTGCCTGATGCGCGTTCAGCTTGACGCGTTCGTTCCCGTGGCGCATTCACGACCCGTGTGGGTGTGTCATCCGCAGGCAAGTCCGGGACGTTACCCCGCAGACGGTACGTTTACGCACGAACCGGGCGTTCATTCGAGCCTCGCAGCCGGGGCTGTGCGCCCTCATTGCCACCGCGGTTGCTGCCGGCAACCTCAGTCGGCCGAACCGGAGAACGCGCGATGGTCAGTGGTGCAACCCCGTTGGTCGCCTCACTCCCCGATCATTCGCATGAGTTCGTCTAGGGTCATTCCGGCTTGGCGGGCCATACCCCGAAGCGTCCCGGCGGGGATCTCGCGAGCGCCAATCACTACCGTCATCGTCTGTGATCTGCCTTCGGCGACTAGCCGATGCCATGTGCGATGGCTGCCTCGTTTGCCGGTCCCTTTGCCCTCGGTCCACTCATGGCGCCTGAGGGCGGCCACAACCTGAGCACTCGATACAGGCATGAAGCGAGGGCCAGCCGAGGTACTGGACTACGCGAATGAACCGAGCGGCGCCTCGAATGGGCGAATCTGAAGGCCATCTCGCGCGACCATCTCTCTAGAGAGGTGGGCCAGATGGACCTCCGCTGGGGCGCCGGTGTACACGCCAATCGACTTCTCTGCGAATACGCGTTCGCGCTCGCCGATCTCCTCCAGGGTGTTCAGATATGAGCAGACAGCATCCATGGCCTGTTCGGCAGCGTCCTCGGGGTCGGAACCAAACGAGCGGATCCCCAGTTCGACACACTCGGACAGCCAGTGTTCGGCTTCACGCCAAATGGCGATTGTGAGAAGGACGGTCGAGATTGTCGAACCTTTCCTACGCTTACCAGGAGCCCGCCGAATCGACTGCATGGCGGCCATTGTCGTGCTCCCCTGCCACCATCGAGATCACCCGATGGTTCTCCGTGACGAACCCGTTTACCTAATGAAGTAAAGCACGGTCGTAGCCATGTGACCAGCACACAAGGTGTCACCTCACCACCGACAGACTACGCTCCGAGGATGAGCGGAGCCGGGGTGGGGGCAGGCTGACACGCGCCGCTCACCGGCGGCTTATCCCGTCGGGACCCTCCGAAACTTGGAGAGTTGCAGACATCGCGAGGTGGAACAAGGGTCCAAATGGGCCGGCCTCGTGAGTGGATGTGTTGGTCGGGGCGGCCGGATTTGAACCGACGACCACCAGTCCCCCAGACTGGTGCGCTACCAGACTGCGCCACGCCCCGACGCCTACGGAGTCTAGCAGAGGCCCGAATCAACTCCCGGGTTGACGTCCCAGCCGCTCCACCCAGCGGCCGTAGTCGGCCAGCTCGTCCTTGGATTCGCGGGCCAGCAGGTCGATCAGGCAGCGCTGGACGCTCTTGCCCTCGAACAGCGCGTTGTGGACCTCCTGGGCGATCGGCATCTCGACGCCGACCCGCCGGGCGAGGGCCAGGGCCGCGTCCACGGTGTAGGCGCCCTCGGCGGTTCCGGGCAAGGTCGCCTCGATCTCCGGCCACGACCGGCCGCGGGCCAGCTCGGCGCCCAGCCGGTAATTGCGCGAGAGCCCGGATCCGCACGTCGCGATGACGTCACCGACGCCGGCCAGACCGGCAAACGTCAGCGGATTGGCGCCGGCGGCGATTCCGACCCGGGTCATCTCGGCCAGGCCCCGGGTGATCAGCCCGGCCTTGCCGTTGTCGCCGAACCCGAGGGCATCGGCGGCGCCGGCGGCGATCGCCACGATGTTCTTGAGCGCCCCGCACAGCTCCACGCCCAGGATGTCGCGGTTGACATAGAGCCGGAACTCGCGCCGCCCGAGACGGGCGACCACCCGCTGGGCCAGCTCCGAGTCGGAGGCCGCGATGACGGCCGACGCTGGCAGGCCACGCGCGATCTCCAGCGCCAGGTTCGGGCCGGACAGGGCCGCGACCCGCTTGACCGGGATCCCGCCGGCCGCGGCGATCACCTCGCTCATACGCAGCAGACTGCCAGCCTCGAGACC
>JAUSJS010000189.1 GCA_030647575.1 Candidatus Limnocylindrales bacterium
GACGATCCGTGCCGCGATGGACGCGCTTGTCGATTTCGGCCGGCCCCAGGCGATCAGGCTGGCGGTCCTGGTGGACCGTGGCCACCGCGAGCTGCCGATCCGGGCCGACCACGTCGGCAAGAACGTCCCGACCTCGCGCGAGGAGATCGTTCGGGTTCACCTCGACGAGATCGACGGCGAGGACGGGGTCGAGATCGAGCGCGTGGTCGCCCGGGCGGCCGAGCCTGTCGAGTGAGCCTGGTGGTCGACCCGGCCGAGGCCGCCGCGGTGGCCGTCTCGTCGGTTGGCGCCGCGCCGGAAAGCGAGGCGGTCGCCTGGCGCCATCGCCACCTGCTCGACGTCGACCGCCTCTCCGGCGCCGAGCTGGAGCTGGTCATGCGCACGACCGATGCCATGCGCGAGGTGCTCGCCCGGCCGATCGCCAAGGTGCCGACCCTGCGGGGCCGGCAGGTCACGATCCTGTTCTACGAGGCCTCGACCCGGACGCGCGTCTCCTTCGAGGTGGCGGCCAAGAACCTCTCCGCCGACGTCGTCAACATCGCCGCGGCGAGCTCGTCGGTCTCGAAGGGCGAATCGCTGGTCGACACCGTTCGCACCGTCGAGGCGCTGGGTGCCCAGCTGCTGGTGATGCGCCACTCGGTCTCGGGCGCGCCGTACCTCGCTGCCGAGGTGTTCGGCGGGTCCGTCCTCAACGGCGGTGATGGCTGGCACGCCCATCCGACCCAGGCGCTGCTCGACCTGTACACGATCCGCGAGCGGCTGGGCGGCGAGTCGCAAGCCGCGCGATCGAGGGCCGGGGCGACGACCGAAGGTCTCCTCGCCGGCCGCAAGATCGTGATCCTGGGCGACCTCCTCCACTCGAGGGTGGCGCGCTCCAACATCTGGACGCTGACCGCGTCCGGCGCCGACCTCTGGCTGTGCGGCCCGCCGACCCTGCTGCGTGGATTCGAGGCGTGGGCGAGCCGCAGCTCCGTGGCCGGGCGGCGCTTCCAGGTCACGACCTCGGTCGACGAGGCGTTGCGCGATGCGGATGTCGTGATGGCTCTGCGCATCCAGCGCGAGCGGATGGCCGAGGGGTTGCTCCCATCGCTGCGCGAGTATGCGGCACGCTACGGCCTGACCCGCGAACGCCTGGCGCTGGCCCGGCCGGGTGCCCTGGTCATGCATCCAGGCCCGATGAACGAGGGCGTCGAGATCGCACCGGACGTGGCCGCAGGCGTCCAGTCCGTGATTACCGACCAGGTCACCAACGGCGTGGCCGTCCGGATGGCCGTGCTCTATCTGCTGGCCGGGACGCAGGTGCCCGCGTGACCCGCAGCCCTCTCGACCTGGAGATCAGCCGCGCCTGGCTGGTGGACCTGGCGGTCGGGCACGAGGGGCCCGGTGAGATCGTCGTCCGCGGCGGGGTGCTCGAGGCTGTCAACTGGCTCGAGGGCGCCGAGGCCCGTGGCATCAAGCCTGACGGCGTGGTCGTGGCACCGGGCTTCATCGATCTGCACACGCATCTTCGCGAGCCCGGCAACGAAGATGCGGAGACCGTGGCGACCGGCCTGGCCGCGGCGGCGCACGGCGGATTCACGACGGTCTGCGCGATGCCCAACAGCGAGCCGGCGCTCGACGAGCCGGGCGTCCTTGCGCGGATCCGGGCGGCGGCGCTGGCGGCTGGATCGCCCGTGGAGCTGCTGGCCTACGGGGCGGTCACGGTCGGGCGGGCCGGGGAGCAGCTGGCGGCGCTCGGCGAGCTGGCCGACGCGGGCGTGGTCGGGTTCTCCGAGGACGGCGCGCCGATCCGTTCGGCGCCGATCCTGCGGTCCGCCCTGGCCTATGCGGGCGCGCTTGGTTTGCCGATCGTGGACCACGCCGAGGATGCCTCCCTGACCGCCGGAGCCGAGGCGAACGACGGGTTCGTCGCGACCGTGCTCGGTCTGCGCGGCTGGCCGGCCGCCGCGGAGGAGCTGGCCGTCGCGCGCGACCTCGCGGTGCTCGTGGACGTCCTGCGTGACGTGCCGGGCGCCCGGTTGCACCTCACCCACCTCTCCACCGCGAGTGCCCTGGATCTCATCCGGCGGGCGAAGGCAGCCGGGCTTCCGGTGACCTGCGACGTAACGCCACACCACTTGGCCCTGACCGACGAGTGGGTCGCGGGTGCGCGGCGCTGGGCCTGGGAGGCGAGCGGGGATCCGTGGGCCGATGGCGCCCTGGTGACCGGTCCGTACGCGACCGCCCTCCGGGTGAACCCGCCACTGCGCGCGCCGGCGGATGCCGCCGCCTGCCTCGCCGCGCTCGTCGACGGCACGGCCGACGCCGTCGCCACCGACCATGCGCCGCACTCGGAGGTCGACAAGGCCGTCGAGTTCGGCCTCGCGGCGAACGGCATCAGCGGCCTCGAGACGGCACTCGGCGTGCTCCTGGCGGCGGTCGATGCTGGCCGGCTGCCGCTGCTTCGGGCCATCGAGGCGCTGACGACCGGGCCCGCCGCGGTCATCGGCGGTCGATTGCGGCGGGCGTCCGCCGGCCTCGTCGAAGGCGCACCTGCGGACCTGGTCGTGTTCGATCGTTCCGAGTCGTGGACGGTGACCCCCGACTGCCTCTCGTCGCGGGGCAAGAACACGCCACTGCTGGGGATGGAGCTGCGCGGTCGGGTCCTGCTGACGGTGGCCGGCGGACGGCTCGCCTACGAGGCAGCGGAAGGCTGAGGCTGCCAGGCCGAGGCGACCGCGACCCGCGGTCGGACGCGGCGCCGGCGCGCGACTGACGGTCGCGTATTCGGGGTCGAGGGTTTCGGTTGGTCCTCCTCGATCGGCCACTGTCGATTGACAGTCGCGATTCTGTAGGCAGGAGTACGAGCGAGGCCTCCTGGGTCTCTGGCGTCGCCTGGCAGTCGCGGCATGGTGTCGGGGATCGGACCACGCGCCCGCGCCGGTTAGCTCGCCCAGCCGGGCCCGTGCATCCCGAGCGGCGCGACGCCAAGGCGGTCGCTTACCCTTGTGCGGTGTCGAATTCCACCTTGAACGCCGACTTCGAGCGCCGCTCCTTGTGGCAGGCGACGATGCCGGCCCTTCCGGCAAGATCGGGTCGGCAGCTGCCGGAGTCGGTTGACGTGGTCGTCATCGGTGGCGGCTATACGGGGATCAACGCGGCTCGCGAGCTGGCCCGCCGTGGCGTCTCGGTCAGCCTCATCGAGGCTCGGACGCTTGGGTATGGCGCCTCGACCCGCAACGGTGGCATCGTCCACCCGGGTTACAAATGGGGTCCGCGCGAGCTGATCCACCGCTACGGCGACGATACCGGGCGGGCGCTCTACCAGGAGACGCTCGACGGCTACGAGACAGTCAAGCGCTTGATCTCGCAGGAGGCGATCGACTGCGACTTCCGGGAGGTCGGTCACCTGGAGCTCGCCTATGCGCCATCGCACGTCAAGGAGCTCCAGCACGCGCAGGCGAGCCTCGCGTCCATGGGCGCGGACGCGACGATCGTGCCGCGCGAGCGGATCCGCGAGGAGATCGGTTCCGACGCCTACTACGGCGCACTCGTGGTCGGAGGCAGCGGGCTGCTCCACCCGGGTCGCTATTTCGCCGGACTGGTTGGCGCAGCCGACCGTGCCGGCGCCGACCTCCACGAGGACGTTCGAGCACGTGCCATCCGGCGCCTCGGGGAAGGCCGATTCGCGGTTGAGACCGAACGCGGCACCATCCGCGCGCGCGACGTGTTCGTGGCCACCAACGGCTACACCGATGGTGTGGTCCCGTTTCTGCGCCGGCGGATCATCCCGATCGGGAGCTACATCATTGCCAGCGAGCCGCTCCCCGAGGAGCTGGCACGGGAGCTGTCACCCAGGGGTCGGTCGTTCTTCGACACCAAGAACTTCCTGTATTACTGGCACGTTTCGGCGGACCGCCGGATGGTCTTCGGCGGGCGCGCGAGCTTCATGCCGACCTCGATCGATCAGACCGCCGCGATCCTGCACAAGGGCCTGCTCGAGGTGCACCCGCAGCTGGCCGGCTACCGGATCGAGTACGCCTGGGGCGGCAACGTCGGTTTCACCTTCGACCGGATGCCGCACGCCGGGAGGACGGCCGAGGGCGTCGCCTACGCGATGGGCTGTTGCGGAACGGGCGTCGCCCTGATGACCCATCTCGGCACCAAGGTCGGCGAGTGGCTGGCCGGCGGGGAGGCGCCCGTGCTCGCCCGACTCAAGTTCCCCCTCGTTCCGGCGCCGTACGAGGGCCGCCCCTGGTTCCTGCCCTTCGCCGGGGAGTGGTTCCGGCTTCAGGACTGGCTGGCGGCTCGCGCGCGCGACTGATCGGCAAGAGCCCGCAGCGTTGCCACCAGGCGGTCGATGTCGTCCTCGGTGGACAGGTAGTTGACGATCCCGGCGCGCAGATACGTCGAGCCACGCAGGCGGGTCGTCGTCAGCCACCCGTCGCCAGAAGCCTCCAGTGCGGCCTGCAGTTGGTCCTGGTGGGCGTCCAGCTCCCCGGGCGGCAAGGCCATCGCGGCGTCGCGTCCACCGGGAAGGTGACGGAAGCAGACCACGGACAGCTCGGGCACCCCGGGTAGCGCCTCGAAGTCGTCAGCCTCGGCGCAGTGGCGGGCCAGGTGGGCGGCGAGATCGTCGGTCGCCTCGATAAGCCGGCCGAATCCCTTCGTGCCCAGGTGCCGCCACGACATCCACAGCTTCAGCGCTCGCCAGCGGCGCGTCCCTTCGAAGCTCAGCTTGTAGAAGTTCAGCTGATCGGCGTGGTTATCATGATCAGCCTCGCTCCCCAGGTTCTTGGCGCCGCGCTCGCCGCCACGGTAGTACTCGGGCGTGCGGCCGCCGAATGCCTCGGCCAGATGCCCACCGTCGCGTACCACCAGGCCCCCGATGTCGTAGGCTTGGAAGAACCACTTGTGGGGGTCGACCGTGATCGAGTCGGCCCGGTCCAGGTCTGGCACCCGCGCGGCGTCGCGCGCCGAGAGCCTGGCCGCGCCACCGTAGGCGGCGTCCACGTGGAGCCAGAGGTCCTCGGTCGCGGCGAGATCGGCCAGCTCGCCGATGGCGTCGACCGACCCGGTGTTCGTCGAGCCAGCCACGGCAACGATCGCGAACGGCGTCAGACCCGCTGCTCGGTCGCGGGTGACGGCCGCGGCGACCGGACGGCCGCGCAGATGGAAGGAGGCGTCGGACGGGATGAGCGCGAGCGTGTCGGGCGGGAAGCCCAGCTCGTCGAGCGACCGGGCGATGGAAAAATGGGTCTGGTCGGAGGTGTAGACGCGGACCCCCTCCAGCATCGCGCCGCGTGGCGGTCGCCCGGCAGACAGGATCCGCCCGAGGTGGATGTCACGAGCCAGGGTCATGCCCATGAAGTTGGCCATCACGCCGCCGGACGTGAGCAGGCCGAACGACCCGGGCCCATATCCCACGAGGTCGCACAGCCAGTGCACGACCTCTTCCTCGACGAAGGCGGCGAGCGGACCCGCATGCCAGACGTCCACCCCCTGGTTGGTCATCTGGGCCAGCAGCTCGCCCATGATCGAGATCGGCAACGGAGGCGGTGTGAAATAGCCGAACTGCCGAGGGTGCTGCGAGTTCATCTGGCCACCCGCGAGGCGCGAGCGGAACTCCTCCAGGATCGCCGCTGAAGGCGTGGGGTCGGCCGGGGCCGGGGACGGTCCCGGGGCCGCCCCGTAGTACGAGCGGCGAGCGGCCTCGTACCCGGACGGGGCGCCCATCGCCCGGTCCATGGCGTGTCCGTACAGGTAGTCGAGCGCGGCCGCCCAGGTCGCGGCGCCCAGCGCGGTGAGTGCCTCGCGCGAGGCGCCCTCGTCGCGGTAGCCGATGAGCGCCGGCTCCGGATGCCAGGCGAATCGCCCCAGGTAGGCGTCGATGTCGGACGGGGCGGTCGGGTGCTCGCGACCCGGTGGCAAGGTCCCGGTCACCAGGCGACGGGTATGGTGGACGTGGGGCGATCGGTCATCAGGCTCGATGGTAGCGGCCGGGTGGCCGGAGCGGACGACCGGAGTGACCGCGCGGCGCCGGGGTTGGCTCGTGCGGCCGCCTTGTCCGAGCGGCTGCCGACCCGCCCCTGTACGGCCGATCTGAGCCATCCGGCCCCGACCTGACAGATGTTCCCCTGGAGAGCACTCGTCAGCGCTCGCCATTCGAGAATCTGGAGTCCTGAGCTCGGATGCGCGTTCGATCGGCGCTGGTTTCTGTCAGGTGCACTCCAGGTGTGCAGATGACCCGAATCCTGTGACCAGTGCTCACCTGAAGAGCATCTGGCAGCGAGTTGACGCGCTGCAACGCGCCCTCGGCGCCACTCTGCTGAGTCCCGTATCGTTGCCGCCCATGACCGACGACGAGGCTCGTGCCTGGCTCGAGGCGCACCTGAGCGATCTCGGCGAGCCGTACGAGCTCTTTCCCTGCGATCCGGCGCTGGCGGACACCGCCGCGTTCTGTGCCGCCTACGGGTTCGCGCCGGAGGATTCCGCCAACACGATCGTGGTGATCGGCAAGTCCAATCCGCCCCGCTTCGCCGCCTGCGTGACGCTCGCCCCGTACCGGCTCGATGTGAACCGCACGGTCCGCGACCGGCTCGGAACCCGCAAGGCGTCGTTTGCCGCGGCCGAGGAGACCGCGGCGTTGACCGGCATGCAGCTCGGGGGCGTAACCGTCTTCGGGCTGCCAGAGCACCTGCCGATCTGGGTCGACTCACGGGTCATGGTTCGCGAGCGGATCGTCCTTGGCGGTGGGTCGCGCAGCTGGAAGGTCATCGCGCCGCCCGCCATCCTGCGCGCCCTGCCGGGAACGGAGGTGGTCGAAGGCCTCGCGACCGACCCGCGCACGCCCTGAGCCAGAGTCCCGTATCGTTCCGCCCCGTGACCGACGATCCCCGGGCCGACCCGACGCCGCCCCGCCGGCCGCGCTCGACCGGCCCGGTCCAATACCGAGGCACGGACCTGGAGCCCAAGCGCGGGCCCGGTCTCGGCTGCTTTCGATTCCAGCTGGTGGTCCTGGCGATCTTCATCGTGTTGGCGCCGCTCAGCGTCGGCTGGGGCTGGCCATCGGCGGTGAGCGCCGGCCTGCTCTTCGCGGTGATCCTCCTGCTCCTCGTCACCGGCCAGACGATCATCTTCCTGCTCCGGCTGGTGGCTGCTGATCGCCGCGGCCGGCGCCGCCCGCTGGCGAGCGAGACCAGGACCGTCGGCGAGCTCGAGGATGTCGCGACGGCCGACCCGGAGGAGTCGGCTGCCCCGTCGGCGATGCCTGCCCCGCCGGCCGCAGACGACTCGTCCGAGCCCGAGGGCCCCGTGCGACAATAGCCGGCGGGTGGCCACGTGCCGCCCTTCGTTCGCCCAGGAGGACCGCGCAACGTGCCCGTGCTCGCGACCTACTTCAGCGTTCGCCGCGGCCGCGACCCGTTCTTCAAGTTCTTCATGCGCACGATCTTCCCGAAGCAGGTGAAGGACTACGAGGAGAAGTTCGGCATCCGCTTCATCGGTTGGTTCAACGTCGCCCACGGGTGGGACTTCGACAACGTCATCCTGCTCGACCTGCCCGATTACGCCACGCTCGACAAGCTGGAGGCGAACGAAGCCGTCCGGACGCTCGGCCACCGGGCCGGCGAATGGATCTTCGAGCGCCACCATTCGATGTTCCTGCGCGAACGCATGGGCCCGGACCTCGAGTATCACCCGTAGACTTCCCCTGACAGCACGGAGGCGACCACTGATGGACAGCCACAGCGACCTGCTCGGGGAGCTCGCGGGCGATGCCGCCCTCGAACGGGCGGACTTCATCCGCCAGTCCGCGGAGCAGCTGCACCGCTTCCTCGACCATCACCGCGACCGGATCTCGTCGATCGGCGGCCTGACCCTGATCGACGAGGAGCCCGACTACCTGTCGGTGGCGCCTGACCTGACCTTCCGGAGCCGGAGTCGCTACCTCGACGACACGACCGGTGAATGGGTCAGCGAGACCGAGGTGATCGAGTCCGCGTCCGAGCTGGTCGAGCTCTACAACCCGGCCGACATCTACGCCGCGTTCGCTGAAGCGGCCCGAGAGGCCGCCGGGCTGCCGCCCGAGCCAACCGCCGAAGCCGATCTCTATGAGACCGCCGGGATCGCGCCTGAAGAGGCGGTTTCGATCGGTGAGGATCCGTATGCCGCGGCCGCGGACTCATGGGCGGCCGGGCAACCGATCTCGCTGAGCGAGGATGACGACGAGTCCGCGGCACGTCGGCTGTATGACCTGGCCCTCGAATACCAGGAGCGCAGCCAGCGCAACGAGGCTCGCCTGCTCGAGGACTTCGAGTCATCCTCCGCCGGGCTGATCTCGGTGATCGGCGACCTGATCATCGTCGACGACGATGACGAGCGCCTGATGCTGACCGCGCGCGGAAGGTTCCGCGCGGAGGTCATCCCCGAGGATTCAGACGACGCGTGGCGGACGCTCGACGGCGCGGACGAGCTTGTCGAGTTCTACGACCCGACCGATGTCTTCGGCGACCTGGCTGATGCGCTCGCGGAGGCGTTCCCCGCCGTTGCGCCGGGTCTCGAGCGGCCGGCGGTCGCTGACGGCGCCGCCGAGGCCGAGGGCGCGGATGACGCCGGAGCGGCCGGGGAGGCGTCGGCTGCCGAGAGCGACGGTGAGGACGAGCCCACCGCGTGACCATGCGGCCGGCTGCGGCGGAGCTCGTCGACAGTCGGGAGATCCTGCCGGGCCAGTGGCTCCAGGCCTACCACGCGCCGGACCTCGCGGTCGGGTCGCGCGCGGGCCAGTTCGTTCACGTTCGGACCGGCGACTTCTCGGGGATGGTCCTGCGCCGCCCCTTCTCGCTGAACACGGTGGACGCAGCCACCGGAACCGTGACCATCCACTTTCGGGTCTTCGGGCGCGGGACGGAATGGTTCACCCGCCTGCGCCCGGGTGACCAGATCGACCTGTTCGGGCCGCTGGGCCGCCCGTTCGAGGTGGATCCGCGCAGCCGGCACCTGCTGCTCGTGGCCGGGGGCCTCGGGATCGCCGGCGTTCGGATGCTCGCCGACGAGGCGATCCGGGCGGGTCGCCAGGTGACGCTGCTGTTCGGCGCCGCCTCCGCCCGGGAGGTCTATCCGTCCACGCTGCTGCCCGACGAGGTCGAGTACGTCGTTGCCACCGACGATGGCTCCCTCGGCCATCGTGGGTTCGTGACCGCGCTCGTCCCGGACTACGAGGCCTGGGCGGACCAGGCGTTCGCCTGCGGCCCGGCACCGATGCTCGCCGCGCTGGCCCGACTCGCCGCCGGGCGGCGGGGTCGCCTGGGCGTCGCGAAGCTCGGCCGCAAGCGAGGTGGCGGCAGGACCGATCCGACCGGCTCGCCGGCCGCCCGCCGCAAGGCCTTCCTTCAGGTATCGATGGAGCAGAACATGGGCTGCGCGGTCGGCGCTTGCCTCGGCTGCGTCGTGATGACCATGTCCGGAACCCCGCAGCGGGTATGCCGCGAGGGCCCGGTCTTCGCGGCCGAGGAGATCGCCTGGGAGGGGGGTTGGTGAGTCGCCGGCGGCCGCTGCCCGCGGCTCGTCCGGCTTTGGCGCCGGCGACCCGCATCCTGGCACCGACCCGCCCGGCACCGGCCGAGATCCCGGCCGCCGAGGTCGACCTGACCGTCGACCTTGGGCGCGGCCTCGTGCTGCCCAACCCGATCCTGGTCGCCTCCGGGACGTTTGGCTACGGGGTCGAATACGGCGAGGTGGTCGACGTCGACCGGCTCGGCGGGATCTGCTGCAAGGGCACGACCCTCAGGGCCCGGATCGGCAACCCGACACCCCGGGTGACCGAGACGCCGGGTGGGATGCTCAACTCGATCGGGCTCCAGAACCCGGGCGTCGACGCACTGATCGAGAAATACGCGGCGACCTGGATGACCTGGCGGACACCGGTCCTGGTCAACGTTGCGGGGGAGTCGGTCCACGAGTACGTCGAGGTGGTTCGGCGCCTCGACGGTGTCCCCGGCGTTGCCGGAATCGAGCTGAACATCAGCTGCCCGAACGTGGGCATGGGCGGCCTCCAGTTCGCCATCGATGCCGGCGCCGCGGGCGAGGTCACGGCGGCCGTCCGCCGAGCCACGGACCTGCCCCTGCTGGTCAAGCTCTCGCCGAACGTCGCCGACATCCGGCCGATCGCCCGGGCGATCGCCGATGCCGGCGCTGACGCCCTGACCGCGATCAACACACTATCCGGGATTGCGGTCGCGCCTGATCGCCGGCGGCCCCTGCTCGGCAACGTGTATGGCGGGCTGAGCGGCCCGGCCGTCAAGCCCGTTGCGCTGCGGATCGTCTACGAGGCGGCCCAGGTGGTGAAGATCCCGGTGATCGCGATCGGCGGCGTTACGGAGCTGGCCGACGTCCTGGACTTCCTCGCGGTCGGTGCTGTCGCGGTCCAGGTGGGAACCGCGATCTTCGCCGATCCGACCCTGCCGCTCCGGCTCGTTGACGAGCTCGCAATCGAGTGCAGTCGCCGCGGGATGGCGACGTACCGAGACCTGATCGGCAGCGCGCTTCCCGCCCGGACCGGGCGGCCGTCGGCGAAGGGGGTCGAATACCGGCCCTGATCGTGCCGGCCTACAATGCGGCCCACGTCCTGGCGTTCCTCGGGGATCCGTAGGAGGTGGCAAGCGTGGTCGCTGCGGGCTCGTACGATGGCATCATCGTGGGGGCCGGCCACAACGGGTTGGTCGCCGCCGCGTACCTGGCCAGGGCGGGGCTGCGGATGCTCGTCCTGGAGCGACGGGGCATCGTGGGCGGGGCCTGCGTCACCGAGGAGGTCTGGCCAGGCTTTCACGTGTCGACGACGTCCTACGTCAACAGCATGTTCCAGGGACGGATCATCGAGGACCTCGGCCTCGGGAAGTTCGGCTTCGAGCTGATCCCGACCTGCGGGACGGGCAGGCGGCGACGGTCCGCCAGCAGGTGGGTGGCGACGAGCGCGCGTGGCAACCAGGGGACCGCGTCCGGCTGACCTGGGTGGTCGACGACGGGGTGCTGGTGTCCGATCCGGGCGGCTGAGCCAGCGCAGGTAGTCGCGACTCGAGCTTGACGTCCCGCCACCGCGTCGCGCCTAATGGGCCTGCCCGGATCATACGACTCGAGGTCGGACACGCTGATCGATGCCCCGCTACACGCCTGCTGATTCACTCCAGTCGCCGCGGTTCACGGGACCCGTGACGTTCGCCCGTCTGCCTCATGTGCGGACGCTCGAGGACGTGGACGTGGCCCTGCTCGGC
>JAUSJS010000207.1 GCA_030647575.1 Candidatus Limnocylindrales bacterium
GACGAGGGCGTCCTGGGTCGGCGCGACGCCGCGCTCGGTGACCAGCGACTGAACGGTCTCGATCGTCCGCCGCGAGAGGTTGTACGTCCGCTTCGTCTTGAGCATGAGCGCAGCCTCCCACACGTCGTCTTGGGTGTCAATCAGGACGTCTCTCGGCGTCGCCGCTTGACGTGCGTTGCGGGATGACGTGCGTTGCGGCGCATGTCAGGATGCGTGTGAACGCATGGAGCCAGAGCGCCAAGGCGCACTGCGGGCTCCCAGCGCCTCGACGTCGGGTAGAGGTCGGCCGGCAGCTACGGCCTGGCGGGCGACGATCCGATGGCTCCCGGGCCTCGACGGCGGAGCGGCACGATCCGACCGGATCGCGGATCGATCCAGGCGAGGCCGGGCGCGTTCGGCGGTGGCAGCCCCTCGGCCAGGCAGCGGACCCAGCCGAGGGATGAGCCGGGGAACCGACTGTCGAGGATCTCCGGATAACGGGCGACGAGCCGCCGGTTCGCGGCGGTATCGACAAGCAACCAGCAGATCGCGACCCGGTAGGGCGGGCCGTCGCGGGCGGCGAGCACGGCCGGCGCCTCGGCTTCCGACACCTTGCGGGTCGTGGCGCGTGCAGCGGCGCCCAGGTCGTCGATCCGGTTCCAGATCTCGACGACGATGAGGGCCCGTGCGCCGTCGTCGCGGAGTGCGACGTCGATCGAGCGGGCGGGGTCCGAAGGGCGGGTCGGCAGTTCGAAGTCGCCGCGGCGGCCGTGTTGGCGGGCCAGGCGGAGGACCAGTTCCTGCGCGGCGAGGTGGCCGACATCGCGCGGCTCGTGGGGCTCGATGTCGCGCGAAAAGGAGACGGCCAGCGGGCGATCGATGGCGGCCCCGATCCTCACCCACGTCTCGAGTGGCGCCGTCGCGCCGCCGCCGCGCTCGATCTCCGCGTAGCGTGGCCGGCTGATCCCGATCGCGTCCGCGAGACGTTGCTGGGTGAGGCGTCGGCGCTTGCGTGTCGTCCTCATTTCGCGTCCGAGCGTTGCGGCAATGGCCGCGGACAGGGCGTCGCCCTGGACTGCGGCATCGGTGCGCCTCGTTCGAGCCATGATGCTGACAGCATCACCTTCGGCGCTTCGCTGGCGATTAGCTGCGCCTTCGCCCGCGAGTGGGCCGGCCTATCGGCCGTCCGCGCACCTGGGGATGATGGGAGCATCACGAGGTCCGGTAGGCGGCAGGCGGACTGGCCTCCGACCCGTACAAGGCCAGATTTGATGGTGGGAGCATCACGGACGTCTGGGGCTGCGGGATGGGTGCCCGGGGCTGCGGGAAGGGTGCCCGGGCTCCGCCCCGCTGCCCTCAGCCCGAGCCGGACAGCGCCCCCAGGTGCTCGGTCAGGCGCAGGTTCTCGCGGTAGTCGATGGGCACCTCCACGAGCGACGGCCCGTCGACCTCGAGCGCCCGCATCAGTGTCGGGTAGAGGTCGGCGCTCGAGGCCGGCCGGAACCCGGCGATCCCGAACGAGCGGGCGTAGTCGACGAAGTCCGGGTTGTCGAACGCGACCCCGAACGGCCGGCCGAACTCGTTGCGCTGTTTCCAGTCGATCAGGCCGTAGCCGTCGTCGCGCCAGATGACGACGGTCACGTTGGCCCCGATTCGCTTCGCCGTCTCGAGCTCCTGGCTGTTCATCAGGAACCCGCCGTCGCCGCACAACGCGACGACCCGCCGCTCCGGATGGATGAGCTTGGCCGCGATGGCACCGGGCAGGGAGATGCCCATGGCCGCCAGGCCATTCGAGATGATCACCGTGTTCGGCTCGTACGCCTGGTAGAGCCGCGCGACCCAGACCTTGTGCGCCCCGACGTCGGACACGACGATGTCCGAGGGGCCCAGGGCTCGGCGCAGGTCGGCGATGGCGCGCTGCGGCTTGATCGGCCAGCCGTCGTCCGATTCGTAGGCATGCAGGTCCGCCAGCAGCGAAGTCCGCAGGTCGGCATGGACGAGGATCTCCCGGGTGGCGTGACGCTCGGTGGCGTTGCGGCCGCCGATACCGTGGGGCTGAACCGCCGCCAGCAGCCGCCGGAGCGACCCCTCGATGTCGCCGATCAGCTCGACCTCCGGGAGGTAGGCGGCGTCGACCTCGGCCGGTTGGGTGTCGATATGGATGATCCGAAGGCTGCGTGTCGGGTTCCATAGCGATGGGCCGTATTCGACCGGGTCGTAGCCGACCGACACCACCAGGTCGGATCGATCGAATCCGGACATGACGTGATCGCGCGCCTGGAGTCCGACCGCCATGAGCGACAGATGTGACCGATCGTCCATCGCGCCCTTGCCCATGAACGTCACGGCAACCGGCACATGGAGTCCGCGGGCGAAGGCGCGGAGCTCGGCCGACGCACCGCGCCGCAGCACGCCGTTGCCGGCCAGCACGATCGGTCGCTCGGACGCGGCCAGCAGACGAGCCGCATGCGCGATCGCCTCGTCGGTGGGTTCCGGGAAGTAGGTCCGGCCGGGCAGCAGCGGCCTCAGGGCGTCGCCCGGTTCGAGCGCCACCGCGGCCAGGTTCTCGGGCAGCTCGATGTGGGTCGGGCCGGGCTTCTCGAGCATCGCCACGCGGAAGGCCTTGCGCACGATCTCCGGCACGGCGTCGACCCGCTCGACCCGGGTGTTCCATTTGGTGACCGGCTCGAACATCCGGACGATGTCGACGACCTGATGCGCCTCCTTGTGCAACTTGTCCGAGGAGGCCTGGCCCGTGATCGCGACCATGGGCGCCCGATCCAGGTACGCGTCGGCGATTCCGGTCAGGAGGTTCGTCGCGCCTGGCCCCAGGGTTGCGAGCGCGACGGCCACCCGTCCGGTCAGCCGACCGTGGACGTCGGCCATGAAGGCGGCGCCCTGCTCGTGGCGGGTGGTGACGTGCCGGACGGACGCGGACCGCGACAGGGCGTCGAGCAGTGTCATCGTCTCCTCGCCCGGGACGGAGAAGACCCACTGGCAGCCCTCGGCCTCGAGGCATTCCACGATCAGGCTGGCAGCGGTGCGAGCGCGGCGGGCGGGCGTGGTCACCGCGCGAGTGTAGCCACGCGAGGCTCGGAGCCTTTGGGCGTCCGCTCCCCTGCCCGGGCAATGTGTCGCCTAGCGTGCCGGCTCGTCTGCCGCGCCGCGCCCCGTCTCGGCCAACCGTTCGTCGTAGCGACGATCGCGCCAGGCGAGGGCGGCCCTGAGGCCGTCGCGACGGACGATCGCGTCCCATTCGCGCTGTTCGGGCGTGTCGGCGGCGTTGACGATCGCGCCCAGGTCGAGACCGGCCTCCACGGCCAGCCGGAAGCCGGCCGCGTCCATCGCGAGGTTGAGCATCCGCTTGGTCGGGCCCATGACCTCGGGCGGCGTCCGGGCCAGGCGATCGGCCAGGGCGTCCACCTCGGCGGCCAGGCGGTCGGCCGGGACCACCCGGTTGATCAACCCGATCCGTTCGGCCTCGACGGCGTCGATGAGGTCGCCGGTCAGCAGCAGCTCCCGGGTCTTCTTCTGCCCGATCAGGTACGGCATCAGGAGCGTGACCGGGGCCGAGCCATAGCGGATCTCCGGCTCGCCAAGCTTGGTGCCCTCGGCCGCCACGACGAGGTCGCAGGCCATCGCCAGCTCGAGCCCGCCGGCCAGCGCATAGCCGTGGATCTGGGCGATCACCGGCTTGGGGCAGTCCAGGATGCGCAGGGTGGCGGCAACGTCGACCGCCAGCGCGTCACGCCACTCGACCGGGCCGCCGATCCCACCCTCGGCCTCCTCCGTCAGGTCGTAGCCGGACGAGAAGGCCCGGCCGGCCCCTTCGATCACGACGACCCGCACCTCGGGGTCCGCGCCCGCCGCCACGACCGCCGCGTCCAGCGCGGCGACGAGCTCCGCGGACAGCGCGTTCAGCTTGGCCGGGCGATTCAGCGTCAGGCGGACACCCCACGGGGTGGCGGTCGTGAGCAGGACCGGACCGTCAGCGGTCATCGATGGAGCTCTCCAGGACGACGAGCGCATCCACGGCGATCGCCCCCTCCTCCGATGCCATGACCGGATTCAGGTCGACCTCGAGCACGTCCGGCCGCTCGGCACCGAGCCGCCCGAGCGCGACCAGCATCGACGCGACCGCCGCCCGGTCGATCGGCGGTCGGCCGCGCACACCGCCGAGCAGGCGCGCGCCGCGAAGGTCATCGAGCATCGACTCGGCCGCCGCGAGGTCGAGCGGGGCGAGCCGGATGGCCACGTCGTCGAGCACCTCGGTCAGAGTGCCTCCAAGCCCGACGAGCACGACGGGTCCGAACTGCGGGTCCCGACGCATGCCCAGGATCAGCTCCACGCCCGGAGGCGCCATCGGCTCCACGAGGAGCCCGCGGACCGCCAGGCCGTTCCGTCGCCCCACGTCGAGCAGCGTCGTGGCGGCCTCGTGGATCGCCTCGTCACCGCGAAGCCCGAGGATGACTCCACCTAGGTCGCTCTTGTGGGCGAGCCCGGCCGCATCCAGCTTGAGAGCCACCTCGCCGCCGATCTGCCGCGCGGCTGCTACGGCGGCCGCCGCATCAGGCACTGGCACCGCGTCGACGACGCAGAGACCCGCCGACCGGAGGAGGGTCAGGCTTTCCAGCTCGGACAGCGTCGTGAAGGATTGCGGGGAGGCCGCCGCGCGAGACCGGTCGGGTGCGTCCGCGGCCCCCACCGACGCGTCCGCCCCGTACGAGACTCGGTTGGCCCCGAGCGCCGGCCAGCCGGGGCGCCACGGGCCGTTCGCCAGCCGCCGAGCTTGCCACGCCTCCCAGCGCGCCACAGCCGCGATCGCCCGGAACGCCTCGACCGCTCCGCGCAGCAGCGGCGCGCCGCGGCCCTCCCCGTCCAGCACGGCTTTGGTCTCCGGCGGCGGTTCGCCCGAGGTCAGGGAGACGTAGACCGGCAGGATCGCCGGCCGATCGCGCGTTGCCGCCAGGAGCTGGTAGGTCACGTCGTTTGCGGTCGCGACCTCGGACGGGGCAGAGCGGTACGGGAAGTCGTGGACGAGCACGAGAACGTCGTACGCACCTGAGGCGGCCATCGCCTCGAACGAGGCGCCGTACGCCGTCGGTGGGTCCGCAGCGCCCCACGGATCGAGCGGATTGCCGACATATCCCATGGTTGGCAGGGCGGCGAGGATCTGCTCTCTCGCTTCGGCCGGGATCGGCGGCAGGTCGACACCCGTCAGCGGCGCCTGGTCGGCGATGAGCGAGCCCTCCCCGGTCGAGACGGTCACCACCCCGGTGCGGCCTCGGCCGACCCGCCGACCCGTGCGCCGGACGCCTTCGACCAGCTCGGCGGTCTCGAGCAACTCATCGAGGTCGCCGCAACGGATGACGCCGGCCGCGTCGAGGGCGGCATCCGTGACCCGAGCCTCCCCGGCGAACGAGCCCGAATGGGCGATCGCCGCTACCTGCGCTTGAAGGCTCCGGCCGACCTTGACGGCCATGATCGGCTTGCCCAGCTCGAGCGCCCGATCTGCGAGCGCCAGGAACCGCTCCGGCCGCTTGAAGCCCTCCACGAACAGGATCACCGAGCTCGTTTCGGGATCGTCCAGGCAGTAGGCCAGGTAGTCGCAGATGTCGAGCACGACCTCCGAGCCGCTACTGATGATCCGCGAGAACCCAACCCGCGAGCCGGAGTGGACGAAGGCATCGGTCACCGAGCCCGACTGGGCGATCCCGGCCACGCCACCGCGCGGCAGGTAGGGCGAGACGTCGCCGATGTAGGTGGCCGCGTTCGCCGTGAGATCGATCACGCCCATGCAATTCGGGCCGACGAGTGCCAGGCCGTGTTCGCGGGCGATCCGCGCGACATCGGCCTGCATGGCAGCGGCGGCCTCGCCACCTTCTACGACTCCCCCGCCGGGAATGATCACGGCCGGAATGCCGGCGGCCGCCGCGGCCTCGACGACGGACGCCGCGCGCAGCGGGTTGAGCGCCACGATGGCGACATCCGGTCGCTCGGGAAGGGCGTCGAGCGAGGGGTAGCAGGGCTGGCCGTACAGCTCCTCGTACTTCGGGTTGACGAACTGGCAGCGCGTCGCGCTCTGCATGACGCGCAGGTTGTCCCGGACGGTCTCGGCGATCCAGGACCGCGGCGAGGCGCCGACGACGGCGATGCTGCGGGGCGCGAAGAGCGGGCGCAGATCGATGGCACCGGCGCCGCTCGGACGGTCGGCGAGCGTCGGCGTTTCGGCCTTTCCTGCCCTCCGTGCTGCTCCCACCATCAAATTCTGCCTGGGGAGGAGGACAAGGGCCGCGAACGGGCCTTGTCGGTTCCTCGGGCGTCGTCATCCGAGCACGAGCAACGTTCCGGGCAGGCTCCATCGACCGTCTGACGTGGCGCTCTGGCAGCCCTGTACCCGCATTTTGCTGCTGGCAGCATCTTCGGCCCTGTCAGAGGGCCCGCGGTCTCGCCGGCCATCACCCGACCACCCGGCCGACGCCACGCTTCTCCAGCGCCCGGGCGATGATCAGTCGCTGGATCTCCGACGTGCCCTCCCAGATCCGATCGACCCGCAACTCGCGCAGGAAGCGCTCGGGCGCGAACTCGCGCATGTAGCCGCGCCCGCCGAAGACCTGGACGACGCGGTCGGCGCATCGCCAGGCCGCCTCGGAGGCGAACAGCTTGGCCAGCGACGCCTTGGCGTGGACGAGCTTGCGGTCGGCCCCGCTGTCGGCCAGCCAGGCACACTCGCGGGTCAGGAGTCGAGCGGCGGCCGCGTCGGCGGCCGCGTCGGCGAGCGGGAAGCTGACGCCCTGGAAGTCATAGATCCGCTCGCCGAACTGGACCCGTTCGGTGGCCCATTCGACCGCGAGGGTCAGCAGCCGTTCCATGGCGCCGGAACACCGAGCCCCGATGTGGATCCGTTCCTCGACGAACCATTCATTGGTCAATTCATCCGCCCGGCCGACGCCGCCGAGGACCGCCGAGGCCGGCACGCGGACATCGCTCAGCACGAACTGCGGGTGCCGGTCGGCGAAGGTGTGGGTGTAGTCGGGATCGTGCTGCATGACCAAACCCGGCGTGTCGTAGTCGACCAGGAAGAGGGTCGGCAGCCGCTCCTCGCCATCCACGACCAGGCAGTGGAAGATCATGAAGTCCGTATCGTCCGGACCCGTCACGAACCATTTCTCGCCGTTCAGGATGTAGTCCCCGGTGGCCGCGTCGCGGACGGCGGTGGCACGCAGGGCCCGGGCGTCGGAGCCGGCGGCGTCCTCGGTCACCGCATAGCTGCCCGAGCGCTCGCCGCGCAGGCACGGGTCCA
>JAUSJS010000209.1 GCA_030647575.1 Candidatus Limnocylindrales bacterium
TACGAGGCGCTGTACCGGCGGCTCCTCGACGCCTGACCGGCGTCCGGGGCACCGGATCGTGGTACTCACAGGCGCACCAATTCGATACATGAGCGTGATCGCCTCGCGAAATCGACATCGCGCGCACTCCCAGCACGCGTCCACGAGGGATCTGCCCCGAGTTTGCGCCTTGGAGTAACGCCAGCCGGAGTCGAGCCTACCCGCCGACCCGGACGACCCAGCGGCCGCGGGCGGAGCCGGCCATGATGCCGTCGAGGGCGCCGTCGAGATCGTCGAGACCGACCTCGGTCACATGGATCCCGAGGTCGCGCGGTCGGAGGTCCGTCGCCAGCCTGTCCCAGAGCGCCCGTCGGCGCGCGATCGGGACGAGCACGGAGTCCATGCCGAGCAGGGCCACGCCTCGGAGGATGAACGGCAAGACCGTGGTTTCGAGCTTCGCACCGCCGGCGTTGCCCGACGCGGCGACGGCCGCGCCACGCCGGAGCGTCCGCAGCACGTATGGCAGCGTCGCGCCACCCACCGCGTCCACCGCACCGGCCCAGCGTTCCGACTCGAGCGGCCGTCCCTCGGCAGTCACTTCGTCGCGCGACAGGATGCCGGCCGCGCCCAGCGTCCGCAGCCGGTCGGTTTCATCCGCCTTGCCCGTCACCGCCCAGACCTCGTAGCCTCGGTCGGCGAGGATCGCCAGGGCCGTGCCGCCCACCCCGCCCGACGCGCCGGTCACCAGCACCGGGCCGGAGTCGGGCTGGAGTCCACGCTCCTCGAGCGCGACCACGGACATCGCCGCGGTGAACCCGGCCGTCCCGATCGCCATCGCCTCGCGCGGCGAGAGGCCCGGCGCGAGCGGCACGACCCACCCGGTCGGCACCCGCTGGTACTCGCTGTAGCCGCCGTGGCGCGACACGCCGAGATCGTAGCCGTGGGCCAGCACCGCTCCGCCAACGGCGATGGCCGCGTCGTCGCTGGCGACCACCTCCCCCGCCAGGTCGATCCCGGGAATGAGCGGGCTGATCCGCGCGACCTTGCCGTCGGCGCGTGTCGCAAGCCCGTCCTTGTAATTGACGCTCGACCAGCCGACCCGGATCTCGACTCCGCCGGGCGGCAGGTCCGCCTCGGCGAACTCGCGGACGCCTCGATCGACCCGGTCGCCAACCCTTTCGGCGACATACGCCCGGAACCTGGCGGGAATGGCGGTCATCGGCGGTGTGTCCTTTCGTGCCGTGATGCGAGCCTGAAGACTAGCTCGCCGACCTCTCTGACCCATTCATCGGGCTACCTGGCGAACCCTGTGGAGACGCCCGCGGCGTCCCACGGGCAACGATTCTGCGCGCGGTTCGCAATCGCGACCTCGCCCAGGGTCATTTGGTGACCCACGGACACCGTCTCAGCCTGCGGCCGTGCCTGCTGGCCCGATTTCCATCGCGCTGGTGACCACCGGGCAACGAGAGTCAGTCGATGGCGGCAGACGTTGTCGAAACATGCTCCTGCGCCTCGTAATCGTTGACTGGCGGCCACCGCGAGGACCGGACACAATCCCGTGGGAGGCCCCGCGGTCGGAATCGTTGCCCCAGGGTCAACGCCCATCAACCGTCATGGTCCATCGTAGCCACCCCCAAGGTTGCGTTTCGGTGAATGTGGTTGACGGCCCGCCGTCCGATCCGGCACTATCCCCGAACCGTGAGCGAACCCCGTTACTCCTCGAACATGTGTATGCGCAGGCGGCCCCGCCGTGCGGAGGATGGGGTCTGACGTCTCGCGCACCTGACCAGAGGTAGAGCGGGACCGAAGACGAGGTCCCGGGGCTGCAGACTCCAAGCGGAGCTGCAGCTTTTTTGTTCCTCCGAACACCACGACGGGTGACCGCCGAACCCACCGGCCTTCCCAGGGCCGCCGGGCCTCGACCCCACCGGCACTCCCCCACCCGTCCACGGAGGAACTGAACGACATGGCAGAGCTCGACCCCACGACCTTCCGACCCGAAACCCGTGCGCTGCACGCCGGCCAGAAACCGGATCCCACCACGCACGCGCGCGCGGTGCCCATCTACGCCACGACCAGCTACGTCTTCGACGACGCGGCGCATGCCGCCCGGCTCTTCGGCCTCGAGGAGTTCGGCAACATCTACACCCGGATCATGAACCCCACGACCGCCGTCTTCGAGGAACGCGTCGCCGCGCTCGAAGGCGGGGTCGCCGCTTTGGGTCTCGCGTCCGGGCAGGCCGCCGAGACGCTCTCGATCCTCAATCTCGCCCGGGCCGGCGACAACATCGTGTCGTCCTCGTCGCTCTACGGCGGGACCTACAACCTGTTCACCCACACCCTGCCCAAGATCGGGATCACGACCCGCTACGTCGACGGCTCCGATCCCTCCGCGTTCGGACGGGCGATCGACGACAAGACCAAGGCGGTCTTCCTCGAGCTGATCGGGAACCCGCGCCTGGACGTCCACGACCTCGCCTCGATCGCCGACGTGGCCCACGCCCGGGGCGTGCCGGTCATCGTCGACAATACCTTCGCGCCGCTCCTCGCCCAGCCGATCAGGCACGGGGCGGACATCGTGATCCACTCCGCCACCAAGTGGATCGGTGGCCACGGCACCGCCATCGGCGGCGTGGTCGTCGACGGGGGCACGTTCGACTGGGCCTCCTCCGAGCGGTTCAAGCAGGACTTCGTGGATCCCGATCCGTCCTACCACGGCATCAGCTACTCGAAGGCGTTCGGCAACCTAGCCTTCATCCTGAAGCTGCGCGTCCAGGGGTTGCGCGACATCGGCGCGGCGCTCAGCCCGTTCAACTCGTTCCTCTTCCTGCAGGGCCTCGAGACGTTGCCGCTGCGGATCACCCGCCACAGCGAAAACGCCCTGGCGGTCGCGCGCTGGCTGGAGACCCGCGACGAGGTCACCTGGGTCAGCTACCCGGGCCTCGAGTCGCACCCGTCGCACAAGCTGGCCAAGCGCTACTTGACCGGTGGCTTCGGTGGGATCGTGACTTTCGGGGTCAAGGGCGGGGTCGAGGCCGGCCGGCGGCTGATCGACAACGTCCAGATCTTCAGCCTCCTGGCCAACGTCGGCGACGCCAAGTCGCTGATCATCCATCCGGCCTCGACCACGCATTCGCAGCTGGAGCCCGAGGAGCAGATCGCCACCGGCACCACGCCGGACCTGATCCGGCTCTCCGTCGGCCTCGAGCACATCGACGACCTGATCGCCGACCTCGAGCAGGCGCTCGGGGCCGCGACCTCCGACAGCCCCGCCGACGGCGACCTCGTCGGCGCGGTCGGGTGACGCTGGGCGCCCCGACGACCAGGCCGGCCGGTCTCCCGACGGGGACCGGCCGGCTCGAAACCGCGTCGTTGGGGCCGTTCACGCTCGCTGACGGGACGACCCTGCCCGAGCTGACCGTCGCCTACCGCCATGACGGCCCGCCCCCGGGCGAGGCTCCGCAGGTCCTCGTCATCCATGCGCTCACCGGCTCGGCCGATGCGGCCGGCGACTGGTGGGAGCCGCTGATCGGCGAGGGCCGGGCGCTGGACACCCGCCGGATCGGCGTCCTGTGCGCGAACCTGCTCGGCGGCCGTTACGGCACGACCGGCCCGACCTCACTCCACCCGCGGACCGGCCGGCCGTATGGTGCTGCCTTTCCGAGCGTCAGCGTCGTCGACCAGGCGGAGGCCCAGTGGCGCCTGCTCGACGCGCTCGGGATCGAGGAGCTGGCGCTGGCAACCGGCGGCTCGCTGGGCGGCATGGTCGCCCTCGAGGTCGCCCTGGCTCGCCCCGAGGGGATCCGCCACGTGGCGCCGATCGCGGCGCCGGCGGCGATCGGCCCGATGGCCATCGCCTGGAACCACCTGCAAGTGCAGCTGATCGAGCATCTCGGCCTGGGCGGCCTGTCGCTCGCCCGCCAGCTGGCGATGACGACCTACCGGAGCGAGACCGACTTCGCCGAGCGGTTCGGCGGCTCGCTCGAACCCGACGGTCGGCCGTCGATCGTGAGCTACCTCGACCACCAGGGCGACAAGCTGGTCGACCGCTTCGATCCGGCGACCTATCGGGTCCTGGTCGGGGCCATGGACGGCCACGACATCGGTCGAGGTCGCGGCGGGCTCGAGGGGGCGGTCCGGCGGCTCGCCCAGGGCGGCGTGGCGCTCACCGGGATCGGGATCGAAGACGACATCCTGTACGGGCCGCGCCAGGTGCGTGCACTGGTCGAGGCCGCGGCCGTGGCCGGCGTCCCGGCCACGTACCGCGAGATCGCATCGACCAAGGGCCACGATGCCTTCCTGGTCGAATGGGACCAGCTCACCGACCTGCTCCGCGAGGCGCTCGCGGATTGAGCCGGCGGTTGGCCGGATCGCCCGGATCGCGGTTCCGTCCCGCGACTGTGGGTCGACGCCAGACGCTGAGCTCTTCGCGGAGAGCCTCGTCGCAGGCATTTCGCGACTTCCAGGCGCGCTCCGATCAGGTGGATGGCGTCCTTTGGTCGCTCGATGCCCGCTGTCGACTCGCAGTCGCGCTGCCTGCAGGCCGACGTTCCCTGCGCGGAATGAGGTTGGTTCCCTCGTCAGGGCGTGGTCGCGGGCGGGGGCGATGGTTCCGCGATCGGCGGCGGGACATCGAGCGTCGGAGTCGGCTCGACGGGCAGGCTTGGGTCGACCGACGCGCTTGCGTCGGCTGACGGGCTCGGCTCCGTGGACGGGCTGGGCGCGGAGGATGGCGTCGCGATGGGCGTGGGCGTCGGCTTCGGCCTCGGCGCCGGCGAGCATCCTCCGACCCCACTGCCGGCGACCGCCCCGGACGCGGTCTTCAGCAGCGCGTAGGTTGCCGCCGGCAGCTCGCCGTCGACCGGGAAGAGCTCCGCGGCTAGCTCGCGGATGGCGGCGACGTCGGGGATCTGGATCGAACCTCGCACGTCGAAGCCCGAGCTCACCAACGGGTGGTTGACCACCGCGCGATAGGTCTGCTCGCGCCCCACCTCGCTGGCGAGCTCGGCCAGGTCGGGCAGGAGGCCACGGGGGATGTTTGTCTCGACGGTCTTGCCGATCGCCTGAAGCAGCCCGATCGGGTCGTTGAGGAACCCGCCGTGGACGATCGAATCGCGGATCCCGGAGATGACCTCCTGCTGACGCGCCGCCCTCGTGAAGTCGCTCTCGCCCGACGCCTTGCGGATCCGCGCGTAGGCAAGCGCCTGCTGGCCGTTCAGGTGGTGCCGGCCGGCCGTGATCGAGAAGCCCCTGGTGAACCCGTACTCGTCGTAGCTCGGGTCGCAGAACGAGCGGGCAACGTTGACATCCACGCCTCCGAGGACATTCACGACCCGGACGAAGCCGCCCAGGTCGACCTTGGCGTAGTAGTCGATCGGCGTGTTGAGCAGCGTCCCGAGCGCGTCCATCAGGACGTCGAACCCGGTCCCGTCGGAACCGGGAAACTGCAGGGGATGGCGCCGCGCATAGGAGACCAGCGAGTTGATCTTGTCGCGGTACTGGCGGCCGTCGGTCATTGGCACATCGACCATGTCCCGCGGGATGGACAGCATCGAGACCGTCCGGGTCGACCGATCGAGCGAGACCACGATCATCGTGTCGGTCAGGTAGGTGCGCCGTCCCACGCCGGAGTCCACGCCGATGATCAGGCCGGTAATTCGATCGCCGGTAGGACTGATCGAGGGCAACGTTGGAGGGTTGGGTGGCGCCGTCGCCAGGAAGCTCGGGTCCGGCTCCGGCTCGACCGACGGGAGCGCCTCGGCGACCGCCGGCTCCACGAAGATCTCGTCCGCGGCCTCGCGGGCGACCTCGGTGGCATAGCCGGCGAACGCCTGCGGGGCGATGACGAAGGCCAGGAGGATCGCGATCGGCAGGAGGTCCCGCCGGCCGGGCCGCGACAGGGCCGGGTCGAACAGGCTCGATCCCACGGCGATCAGCCGCGAGGCAAGCAGGAGCCCCTGCGCCGCCAGCAGCCCCCAGATCACCTCGGCCGAGAGGAGGGATGCGGCCAGCCGGGGCGCCGAGGTGGTTGCGACGATCCAGGCCGCGGTCGCCGTCATCACCAGGAGCGGCGAGACGAA
>JAUSJS010000211.1 GCA_030647575.1 Candidatus Limnocylindrales bacterium
GATCTGCTGGCAGGCTTCCACCCCACGCGCAAGATCGAATTCGCCAACAAGGACGACCTCCGCGACCAGCTTCACGAGGATGTCGCACCACGGCACCGGGCAGCACGAATGCGCATCCTCGCCGGCTCCGTCGATCGAACGTTCCCTCTGTGCTGACTCAGGCAGGGCCGCCCCCCGGCCCGTCCGCAGCCGACCGCCCGCGGCCCGTCCGCAGCCGACCGTTCCGTTCCCCCGAGGAACGGATCCTCGACAGGTCAGCGTGGTCGCGAGCCCAGACTGCGGACCGCGCAAGCTGGCTGCCGGTTCACGAGGGGTTCATCGCGAAACCGTGCTCCACACGGCCTGGGGTCGACAAGGGTCGGTGGGATGGGACTCATCTCGTGCGCGGGCCAGATGGCACAGACGTTGGGATGTGTGCGTCACCTCTGCGGGTGCCTCCCGTTGACACGAGATCGGGTATACCCAATGCTATCGCTGGCTATCGCCCGTATCTAGAGATCCTGATGACACTCCACCGAGCCACTGCTCGAACCAATCAATCCGGCGCAGCGACCGTTGCGGCGCGGCGCGGCCGGGCCTTGGTGCTGCGGGCTCGCGAGATCCGCGGGGCGCTCTCCCTGACCGCCGCCGCCAAGCGGATCGGGATCCGGCCGGACGAGCTCGGCAGGATCGAGCGCGGGGAAACCAGGCAGGTCCGTTGGGAGACCCTGCTCGGCATGGCCCAGGCGTACGGCGTCGAAGTCGGTGATCTTCTCGTGACGACCGCCGTCGAGTTCCAGGGCCCGCCCGCGTACGCCGGCGTTCTCGCGGCGCTGCGATCAGGGGCGATTCAGCCCGTCATCCCGCATCGTTTCGCCGGCGACCCCGATGTCGTTCAGGCCGAGCGTGGCGACCTTGACACCGTCCACGCCGGCGCGACCGCCGACTTCGCCGAACCTGTCCCATCGGCCGAGGTGCGACGCTCCGCCTTCCGGCCGGCCGGTCGATGAGCGGGGTCGGCTTCTACCGGCCCGACCAGGCTGCGCCACTCCAGCAGGGCGACCTCGTGCTGGCGCCCCTGGGCCGACTGGCAGCGCCCGACGCGCCGACCCCGTCGCGATGGCAAGGTCTCGACCAGGACCGCCACCGCTTTCCCTTTGCCTCCGAGCCTGAGCTCGGTGCGGTCGACAGCCTGGCGGGCTACGCACCGGCGATCGTCGTCACCCACGATTGCCACCTCGACAAGGACTTCCTGGAGCGCTATCGCGAGCTGCGCAAGACCGGCATGAGAAAGGCGGACGCCGTTGCCGTCGCCGAGGCGGACCCCGACCTCGATCGCTTTGTGACCGTGGCCCCGCTCGTGCCGCAGACCGCCGTTCGGGCCACATCCGAGGCCATCTCCGAACAGCAGGTCATCGGCCTCTTCGGCGTGCCCGCACTGACGGCTGCCAATCTGCCTGCCTCGGCTGCTGACCTGACCTTCCGGGCCACCATCGATCGACACTCGATCGTGACGCGCCTCGCAGTGCTGACCGAGGAGTCGAGGACGGCGCTTCGCTATGCGTTGGCTCGAGCCGACGCGCTCCGAACCCCGGCGATCGGTTTCGAGTTGGAGAACGCCGTTGGCAAGCGGATCCGCGAGGTCCGGACCGTCTCGGACAACCCGCTGCTGGTCGAGCTCGAGCTCTCGGACGGCTCCGCCATCCGCCTCGTCCATCAACCCACGCCAGTAGACCAAGAGGGACCTGGGCGTACCGCTGCGCCACCGTGAGATGACCCGCGCCGTGACCGATCCAGTCACGGCGCTGTTACCCCAACCTCGGCATGGGGCTCAGCGCCTGAGTGGTTGCTCCGAGCCGACTCTGAGGTCGCCGGGATGACGGCCGTTGCCGCCGACGACGGCGGGCTCGACGTGGATCGTAGGTGAAGCAGTCGTGACGGCTGCCGCCGGTTCCGGCCCGAGCCGGTCGATCAGCGCCTCGCGGAGGAGCTTCGTGCCACGCAGGAGGTGACTCTTGAACGTGTTGAGTGGCAGATCGAGCTCCCGGGCCGCCTCGGCGTAGTCGAGGCCGATGACGTGGCGCAGCACGACCGCTGCACGGTACTTGAACGGCAGTTCGACCACCGCGGCGGCCAGGTCCCGGCGCAACTCGGCCGCTTCGGCGGCGGCGTACGGGTCGGCCCCCGGATCGACGTCGATCAGGCCCTCGCCGATGCCCTGCCCCACAGCGGTTCCGCTCAGGGCATCGCGCCGGGTGGCCTGGTCAAGCGACGAACTCGACCGAGAACGCGCGCGCGAGGCGGCGCGGCCGGCGGTGCGCAGAACGATCGTGTTGAGCCAGGGGCTGAGCGACGGGCGCGGGTCGACCTTCTCGATCGAGCGAAAGGCGGCGAGAAAGGTCTCCTGGACGACGTCCTCAGCCGTCTCTCGGTCACCCGTCAGGCGGTAGGCGAGCACGTAGAGGCGGGGTCGGTGGCTCCGAACGAGCTCGGCGTAGGCCGACTCGGAACCTTCCCTGCACCGTCGAACGAGCTCGCGCTCGTCCTTGACTTCTCTCACCAGTCCTCCGAACGGTCCGCAAGCCGCGAGCCGCGCACCCGGCCGCAGTCTGACACATGCCGTCCGTACTTGACCACCCGGCCGAACGTCCCAGTGTAGGA
>JAUSJS010000222.1 GCA_030647575.1 Candidatus Limnocylindrales bacterium
CGTCGTCGGCGGTCCGGAAGCTTGAACCGCAGCCGCAGGCGGCGACCGCGTTCGGGTTGTTCACGGTGAAGCCCGCTCCCATGAGCGTGTCGACGTAGTCGATCTGGGCGCCCTGGAGGAGATCGACGCTCTTACCGTCGACATAGACGGTCACCCCGTTGGCCTGCAGGACCTTGTCCTCCTCGGTCGGGGCGTCCTCGATCATCATCCCGTACTGGAACCCCGAGCAGCCGCCGCTGTAGACGTAGACGCGCAGGCCGACGTTCGGGTTCGTCTCCTCCGCCGTGATCTCGCGGAGCTTGGCGACAGCCGCAGCGGTCAGGCTGAGTGGGGTCTGCTGGACCTCGAGCATTCGGTGCGTCCTCCTCGGGAGGGGTGGGTGCCGGTTGTGATGGATAAGCGGCGGGGTCGGTCCGCCGCCGAGACGCTCATCCTACTTATGGCGATGATTTTCGACAAGCGCAGCGCGTAAATGGCTCGTCCCTCCGTGCAGGGACGCGAACCTGGGATGAGGCATTGGCAGCGATCGCCCGTCGGACCCCGCCAGGACCGACACCGTGCATGGTGGTTGCGCACGCAACTAGTATTCGCGCGACGAACACGCGGAGGCGTCCGCCGGGAGGATAAACACCATGTTCGCCTAACCTACCCCGTGCCGAGGAGCCTGCGCCGTCAGAGCTTTTCCAGCAGATCCGGGACGCGACCGCGGTGGTACGTAAACATCCACACTCGCTTCCACCTGCTCATGCACGGGCTGGTTGCGGCCCACGCAGCAATCGCCGTCTGTCTGCTATTCGAGTGCCTGGACGGCCGCCGACGCCGGCTTGTCCGGCCAGAACGACAGTCATAGGCCGCCAGAGCGCGTCGCGCGGCTCGAGAGCTGAGGTGCACCGTCTCCGGCGACTCGACCGCGTAGGCGGTGAGGTTCAACGAGGACGAGCTACGTCGGTGCGGAGTTGGGTCGCACGAGGCCTCCGGACAATCGAATCTCGAGCCGGAGCGTTGACCTCCGCGAAGGTGTCAGCCAACGTCGTTTGATCTGACTCGCGGCCCGAGCAGCGACCTCGCGTTCACGACGATGCCTAGCAGGAGGCCGAGCGCGGCGACCAGCGCCGACACCAGGGTCGCGAGTTTGGTTAACGAACCCTCGCCCGTGCCGCCGAGCCACCGAACCGGCTGCGAGTTCGGGCGTAGCGGTTCCTGTCCGGGATCACTGGACCGGTTGCCCGTCGGGCGTCAGCGCGAACAGCCCGAGCCCGCTCGGCTCGCCATTCTCTCTAACGACGGATGTCCCCACGTAAAGAGCTGGTCGCCGGGCCCTACGCGCTGCCGCTCGTCGGGCCACGATCCTTGAAGCGTGCTGCTTCGTCGGAGCCGCCGGTGGCGTCGCCGGGGCTGTACGAGTGAGCGCCGGCGCCGGCTAGCGTGCCGCGATCGACGATCAGGTACTCCTCGCGTATCGGACGACCATCAAACCAGCATTCCAGGATTTCGCGCACGCCGGCCGCATAGCGGGCTTGCGCGGCCAGCGACGAGCCCGACACGTGGGGCGTCATCCCGTGGTGGGGCATCGACCGCCAGGGATGATCCCTGGGAGCCGGCTGCGGGAACCAGACGTCTCCGGCATACCCGGCAAGCTGGCCGCTTTCGAGCGCCCGGGCGATCGCGTCGCGGTCGCAGATCTTGCCTCGGGCGGTGTTGACGATGTACGCGCCGCGCTTCATCTTGGCGATGAGGGCGTCGTCGAAGAGGTGCTCGGTGTCGGGATGGAGGGGCGCGTTGATCGTGACCACGTCGCAGACACGCACCAGCGACTCGGCGTCCGGGTGGAAGGTCACGCCGAGCTCGCGCTCGACCTCCTCCGGGAGTCGGTGTCGATCGGTGTAGTGCAGTCCCACCTCAAACGGCTTCAGCCGCCTGAGTACAGCGGAACCGATCCGGCCGGCAGCGACTGTCCCGACTTGCATTCCTTCGAGGTCGTAGGACCTGGCGACGCAGTCGGCGATGTTCCATCCGCCCTTGACGACCCACTGATAGGAGGGGATGTAGTTGCGCACCAACGACAGGATCATCATCACCACATGCTCGGACACGCTGATGCTGTTGGAATAGGTGACCTCGGCGACCGTGATCCCACGCTCGATCGCCGCTGCCAGATCAACGTGGTCCGAGCCGATCCCCGCCGTGACCGCGAGCTTCAGCGCGGGCGCCTTCGCGATCCTCTCAGCCGTCAGGTAGGCGGGCCAGAACGGCTGGGAGATGACGATCGCAGCGTCCGGGAGCTCTCGCTCGAAGACCGAGTCCGGCCCGTCCTTGTCGGACGTGACAACGAACGCGTGGCCGCGTTCCTCGAGGAACCGGCGCAGCCCGAGCTCCCCGGAAACGCTGCCCAGAAGCTCACCCGGAGCGAAGTCGATCCGCTCGGGGGTCGGCGTCGTCTGACCGTCGTGGTAGCGCTCGATCCTGGGAACCGCGTCTCGAGCGTACGACCGCGGATACCCGTCAACGGGATCGTCGTACAGGACACAGAGAACCTTTGCCACCGCTGCCTCACCTGCCGCGCCGGCGCCCCGGCAGGGCCCGCGGATTCTACACCTCCCATGAGTGCAGGTCGCGAGGTTGGAAGCGAGTGGGGGCGGACAGAACGGCCGTGGTGGCGTTCCACGCCTGGCGTTGTCAAAGATCCCGGGGCGCCAGGCACCCGCCTACTTCTTCGAGGGTTCGTAGTACGGGTTCGTGCCCGCGGCGTGGTCGGTCGTGTCCACCACGGCATGGACCTCCGGCACCGCCGATTGGATCGCCACCCTGATCCCCTGGCCGAGCGTCACGTCCACCTGGGCACAGCCCTGGCAGCCGCCGCCGAGCTGGATGTATGCCGTGCCCTCGCGGACCTCGATGAGGTCAACGTAGCCGCCGTGCGCGGCGACCCCCGGGTTGACCTGGCGATCGAGAACGTCCTGGACGCGGGCGCTCAGCGGGTCCGCCCAGCCGTCGTTGGGGTTGACGATCGCGATCGCGCCACCGAAGGCCGATGCGTCGAGATCCACGGTTGCTCCGCGGAGTCGCTCCGCGCTCGCTCGGTCGACATAGACCCGCGCGCGTGGCGTGTCCACGACGATGTCGGATCCGGGTGCCTCGGCCGGGACCACGAGCCGGAGGTCATACGTGAACCGGCCCGCTCGACGACCGGCGACGGCGATCCGCAGGCAGGTGTCCGGTCGTGGGCCGCTCAGCCGGGCTGCCTCGATCTTGGCCGCCGCCGCAGGTGTCACGCTGAGGAGGGGCGGATCCACGCCTCCATGGTACGCCGGGTCGGCGCACGGCCCGCCAACGCGAACGAGGCGATACTCTCGGGCCATGACCCGCGTCCTCCTGCTCGTCCCGACGCGCACGTATCGGACGGCCGACTTCATGGCTGCCGCGGCGCGCCTCGGCGTGGACGTCGTCGTCGGCTCGGAGCGGCGCAACGCGCTCGAGGTGCTGAGCGCCGGCCGAACCCTCCAGGTCGACCTCCGGGACCCGGCCCGTGGCGCGGCGACGATCGTGGAATACGCACGGGACAGGCCGCTCGA
>JAUSJS010000233.1 GCA_030647575.1 Candidatus Limnocylindrales bacterium
GACGACTTCGCGCCGCGCCTCTCGTTCTTCTTCAACAGCCACAGCGACTTTTTCGAGGAGATCGCCAAGTTCCGCGCCTCGCGCCGGATCTGGCACCGGCTGATGACCGAGCGCTACGGCGCCGAGAACGAGCGCTCGGCCTGGTTGCGCTTCCATACCCAGACCGCGGGCGTGTCGCTGACGCCGCAGCAACCGCTCAACAACCTGACCCGCGTCGCGCTCCAGGCGCTCGCGGCGGTGCTGGGTGGAACCCAGTCGCTCCATACCGACGCCTACGACGAGGCCCTCGCGGTCCCGACCGCCGAGGCCGCCCTCCTGGCCCTGCGCCAGCAGCAGATCATCGCCGAGGAGACCGGCGTCGACGCCACGGTCGACCCACTCGGCGGCTCCTGGTTCGTCGAGGCGCTCACGAACGAGACCGAGGCCGCGGTGCTTCGGTATCTCGACGAGATCGATCGCCGTGGCGGCATGGTTGCCGCCATCACCGAGGGCTATCCGCAGCGCGAGATTGCCGACGCCGCCTACCGCGACCAGCGCGAGTTCGATGCCGGCGAGCGGCGGGTCGTCGGGATCAACGCCTACGTCGACGAGGCCGAGAAGACCTCGGTGCCGGTGCTCGCCGTGCCGCCCGGATCGCTGGAGCGCCATCTGGCGCGCCTCGAACGAACGCGGCGGGAACGGGACGCGTCCGCCGTCGCGACCGCCCTCGCCGGCCTGCGCGATGCCGCGTCGCGGCCCGAATCGAGCGCCACCAACCTGATGCCGCACTTCCTTCGCTGCGCCGCGGTGTACGCCACACTCGGCGAGCAGTGCAGCGTGCTGCGCGAGGTCTTCGGCGAGTACCGCGAACCCGTCGGGGTCTGAGGCTCGAACCGACGCCCGTCGATCTCGACTTGACCGAATGAGATGACCTGGGATCCACCGCGACCACCCGCGACCATCATTTCTCAGGCCGCAAGGGATGATCGTTGTCACCTACCAATGGGTGTGGTGCGAGACGGGCGGAAGCGCTGGCTTGGGTCGGTTTGAGCCGGTTTGAGCCGGTCTGAGCCGGTCTGAGCCGATTTCCTCGTCAGGCGCCACCCGCATTGGTAGGTGGGGCGCATCCCGCCTCTCCCATGATCTCGCACCACCCGGATTGGTAGGCGACAAATCATGGCCCGCGGGCTGCCCCGGGACGATGGATCAGACCGAACCGCGGGCC
Organism: Candidatus Limnocylindrales bacterium; assembly: GCA_030647575.1. Taxonomy (GTDB): domain Bacteria; phylum Chloroflexota; class Limnocylindria; order Limnocylindrales; family CSP1-4; genus SPCO01. Next base: position 1,205 of record JAUSJS010000233.1, read on the forward strand.
GATTCGACAGCGCCCGGCGAGCCGGTCGGGTCGCCGTACCGGCGCCAGGCCCTGACGCCCAGCGCCATCCCGAGCAGGACCAGCGCAATGCCGAGTGAGATGCCGCTTACGATCCAGGCACTCGCGCCGACCAGGACCCAGGCGGCCAGCACGAGGCCGACGAGCAGGAAGCCGGCCGCCGACACCGTGACCGGGCGCCGATCAACCGGAACGTCGGCAATCAGGCCATAGGCCACCTGGCGCTCGGCGCGATCCCAGACCGACCATCGGCCATGGCCGATCCTGAGCACGACGATGGCGCCCGCCCAGATGGCGACATACGCAAGCTCGACCTGCTCCAGGTCCGGGATCCGGAAGATGGCGACGATCGATGACGCAAGCGCAAGCCAGAAGATGGTCGACGCCACCGCCCCGAACGCGCTCGAGGCCGCCGGCGCCTTGATCCGCCTGGCCACGTTCGTACCAATCCAGGCGAGGGCGCCCGTGCCCAGCGTCACGGCAATCCCCGGAAGCCAGGCTCTTCCGCCCGCACCGAGAAGCGTGCCGTGGTCGGCCGCCGAGAACAGCGGTGCGACGACTGCGACGACCATTCCGCCGATCAGGACGATCTCCACGATCAGGATCTGACGACGAACTGTGGCTCGGTTGGGCCAGGCCAGGTAGGCCTGGATCGGTGCTGCGGCGATCTGGAGCGCCGAGATCAGGACGATCGCCTGGAGCACGCCTGTGCCGAGGCGGACGGCCGAGTCGGCGACCGCCTGGGGAGGAACCTGCCCGATGCCCGGGAGGCCGAACGTCAGCGACGGCAGCGTAGCAATGCTGAACGTTCGCGCCAGATCGACGAGGTCGGCGACGACGGGAACGCGCGGCACGAGGGCCGCCACCTCGCTGCCGATCGCGATCAACCGCCCCGGAACGAGCTGCAGTGCGAGCGCGATCGCGGCGACCGGGATGGCCAGGCTGGCCTGGCGCCACAGTGCGACCGTGGCGACGCGCTGGCGGTGGCGCATGACTCGCGGGTCGATGATTCCTCGGGGGTCCTCGTCCGGGTCAGCCGGCTCAGCCGCCTCAGCCGGCGTTGCGGTCGGGCTGCTGGCCGGATCCGGCGGGTAGAAGCGCGACGACTCACCCCAACCGTCGGCAGCGTCGATCTCGCGCAGCAGCGGAAGGACGAACTCCTCGTCGTTGTCGAAGTAGCCGCCGTGGTCGTCAAGCAGGCTTCGGCGATTCCAGACGCGGTACGAGCGGATCCTGGACGGGTCAAGAATCGATGGTCCGATCTCGTCGAGCTTCAGACGGCCCGCCGGCGCGGGATCGTGGCTGCCCCAGAAGTCGCGCCAGCGCAGCTCTGGATGGTGCTCGGTGATGTCGCGCCGCAGGCGATCGGCCATGCCAGCGCCTTCGGGCGTGAGCCGCAGGGCGAGGTTCCAGCCGGAGCCGAAGGTGACGAGCTTGTCCACGCGCACCCGCTCCGGATCGATGGCGGGATCGGTCAGTGTGAGGAAGCTGACCATCGCGCCGCCTGAATGTGCAACGACCGCGATTCGGTCGCACCCGGCGTCGCGCAGGCGGGTCACCGCCTCCGCGAGGCCGGCGCGAATGTTGGCGGACTGCGCGGGATCGAAGAGCAGGATCCGGACGTCCCCGAACCAGCCGGTCAGGAAGTCGTCGAACTCGCGCAGGATGGCGGCGTCCTTGACGGCCTGGATCGGAATGAGGGCGGTGACACCTCGAAGCAGCCCGTATGCGGTCAGGATCACACCCGACAGGACCGACACGAAGGGCACGAGAGCGCCCCTGGCGATCGTGAGCAGCCGGCCCTCCGAGCGGTTGCCCAGGATCCCGTCGACTACCTGGCCGGCCGCGCCGCGCGGCCCGAGCCAGTTGGCGATCGTTGTCAGGCTCGGTGGCGAGACGCGCGACGCCCACCACGCTTCGGTGAGCAGCCATTCCCGCGCCGGAAGGATGGTGCCGTCGGGCCCGCTGGCCGCCGGAATGTCCAGGGCGATCGTTGGCAACGCGCTGGAGAAGTCGATCGCCGCGCGAAGCACCGGATCTCGCGGCCTGGCATCTCCAGGGATCGGGGGCTGGTGGCGATGCCAGGTCGTCAGGACCTCGATCAGCGGGGCCGACCACTGCAGGAGGGTCTCGGCCGGCTTCTGCGACCCGATTCCGTGGACGAAGACGACGCCGGTTCGGCCTGCTCCCGACCGAGGCGTGGTGGCCTCGAGGGTCCGCCCGGCCTCGACGGCTGCGGCAGGGGCCGCGGGTCCGCCGACCACGAGCTCACGCCTCGCAAGCTCGGACTGGAAGACGCCCTGGGATTTGGTCGCGACCATGTCGCGGGCGATGATACCCGCTGCTCATGGCCGCGGCGGTGTCCGGCTACCATACCGACATGTACTTGGACTCGCTGGAGTTCCTGGAGGAAGAGCGTGATGCCTGGGCGCCCTACGAGGCGCTCGGGGCCCTGACGGACGAGCAGCTCTCGGTTCCTGTCCCTGGGGCGCACGACTGGTCCGGTCGGACCCTGATCGGCCACCTCCTGGCATACCAGCAGATCGCCTTGAACGTCGCGACAGAGCTCGCCATCAACGAGGCTAGTCCCACGAAGGCGCGCGTCGAGGCCGACTGGGACGCCCGCGGCGGAGATGTGGTCAACGCCGAGGTCGATGCCACCTGGGCCGCGCTCTCAATGGCGGAACTGCGTGAGCGGTTCCGGACGGTGCCGGGTCAGTTGCGCGGGTATCTGACGGTCGTGCCCGAGACTCGCTGGCTCAAGCACGCGGACCACCAGAGGTTCTTCCACGAGGAGACCACCGAGCACTACGAGGATCATCGAGCCGACCTGGAGGCGGTGCTCGCGGCCGCACGCGGGTGAGCCTGCGAGAGCTGCTCAGCGACGCTGCCGCAGGTCTCCCGGACGTCGAGGCCGGCACCAGGCCCGGCGGCGAGGTGACCTGGTCGCACGCCGGCCGACCGTTCGCGGTGCTCAGCGGCGACGGGAAAGCCGCCGAGTTCGAACTCGATGCCGCCGTGGCCGCCGCGGCGGCACGCACGCCGGACGTGGTGCCGTCTGGACGAGGCCCCGGCTGGGTCCTCTTTCGGCCCGCCGCCCTGGACGACCATGCCGCCGACCGGGTCGCAGCCTGGCTTGCGTCGGCCCATCTACGCCTGTCGCGGGGCTGAACCGGACGGCCCTGGGCGGCCGAACGACCGAGCGCTTCTTCGCCGCAGCATGACCCGGCCAGGGTAGTCTCGCTCTAGCCGGCCAGAGCGGCAGGATGGCGAGCCCGCACTCCCGGCCAGAACGCGCGGAATCGAAACGACCCCGGCGGCGCCGGGGTCGTCGATCGTTTGAGGCCGGGAGGCGGCGTCAGTCCGCACTGACCGCTGCGTACTCGGCCAGGCCGAAGGTCTGCTCGAGTTGCTCGAGCGGCCGGAATCCGACCACGCCCTGCGGCTGCTGGCCCGGCCGGAAGAACGCGATCACCGGGATGCTCAGGATGTTGAACGCCTGCGACAGGCCCGGATTGGCGTCGACGTCGACCTTGACCACATCGACCGCGCCGTCGTACTTCTCGGCCAGCCTCTCCATTTCGGGGGCGACCATCTTGCAGGGCCCGCACCACGCTGCCCAGAAGTCGACCACGACCGGGCGCTCCGACTTGAGGACGAGCTCCTCGAAATTCGCGTCGGTCGCGACCCTGATCTCCGCCATGGGATTCGGTCCCTTTCCTTTCTGCGCCCTAGCGGGCGATATCCTGGATCAATCGATAGGCCTCGAGGACCCGGGGGTCGGCAAGGCGATAGAAGATGGTGCTGCCTTCGCGTCGAGTCGTTACCAGACCGGCGCTGCGCAACACCGCGAGATGCTGGCTCATGTTGGGGACGTGGCACCCTACCAGCGAGCTGAGATCGCCCACCGAAAGCTCGCCGGATGCGAGCGATTCGAGGACGCACAGTCGCTTCGGATCGGCAAGTGCCCGACCCACCGCGGCGTAGCGCTGTCGGTCGGGTTCGGCCGAAACGGCCGGTGGCCTCATGAACTGGTCCAACATCCCCCCGACGATAGCACTTGTTGCGCAAATACGCAATTGCGCAAGTCCCCGCGGTGACCCGTGCCATACTCGCCGGCATGCCCGAGGCCCGCGACCACATCGTGCCACTCGCGGAGATCCTGCACGCGCGAGAACGTCTGGTGGGGCGCGTCCACCGGACGCCGCTGACGAGCTCGGCGACTGCCGCCGCGTGGGTGACCGCCGCGTGCGGGGTCAAGCTCGGCGACGATCGGCTCTACCTCAAGCCTGAGCAGCTCCAGAAGACCGGCTCGTTCAAGCCGCGCGGCATGACCAACCGGATCGCCACGCTCAGCGACGAGGAGCGTTCGCAAGGTGTCATCACGCTGTCGGCCGGCAACGCGGGCCAGGCCTACGCCTGGGCAGGCCGGACGGCCGGCGTGGCCGTCACGGTCGTCATGCCCGCCGGAGCCGTGCGTTCCAAGGTCGAGGCCTGCCTCGGCTACGGCGCCCGAGTCGTCCTGCACGGCGCGCACGTCGGCGAGACCTTTGCCGAGATGGAGCGAATCCGCGACGACGAGGGGCTGCGCTTCGTCCACCCGTTCGACGACCCGGCGGTCATCGCCGGCAACGGCTCGATCGGGTTGGAGCTGCTCGAGGACCTGCCGGACCTGGACGTCGTCGTCGTTGGCGTCGGCGGCGGTGGGCTCATCTCCGGCGTCGCGGCCGCGTTGAAAGAGCGCCGCCCGGGAGTCCGCGTATACGGCGTCGAACCGAACCGCTCGAATGCCCTGAGCCTCGCCATCGAGCGCAACGAGATCGTCCGGATCCAACCCGAAAGCGTGGCCGATGGCCTGGGCGCGCCCTTTGCCGGGGCGTGGACCCTGGCGATGGCCCAGCGCTATCTCGATAACGTGATCCTGCTCGACGACCCGACGATCCTGGCCGGGATGCGCTTCGCGATCGAACGCCTCAAGCAGGTCCTCGAGCCGGCCGGCGCGGCGGCGCTCGCCGCGGTCCTGGTCGGACGAGTCCCGATCAACGAGGGTGAGCGCGTCGCCGTGGTGCTTTCGGGTGGAAACGTGGAGGTGGACCGGATCGGCGAGCTCGTGGCCGCCGCCGGATCGCTCCCAGGAGCAGCCTGACAGCACCTGCACGACGGCGCGGCCTCGCTCAGTCGACCCCGAGCTCCTCGAGGCGCGCGTCGTCGATACCGAGGTGGTGAGCGAGCTCGTGCACGACGGTCGCCCAGACCTCGTCGGCGAGCTCTTCGGGGTCGGCGAAGTCCGCTTCCAGCGGCAGCCGGAACAGGATGATCCGGTTCGCGATGGGCGCCCAATCCGCGCCCCACTCGGTCCGCGGCACGCCCTCGTAGAGCCCGTAGAGCGTGTCGCCGTCCTCGATCTGGTTTTCGCGGCGCTGGTCCGCCGTTGGTTCGTCGTCGATCACGATCGCGACCTCGTCGAGCGCGCTCGCGAATGGCTCGGGAATCGAGGCCAGGGCGAGCTCGACCAGCGACTGCCCCTCCGCCCGACGGAAGCCGGTCACTCGACGAGCACCGTCACGCGGTGGGCCGGCAGCGTCGTCGGGAGCGTGATGACCGCGCCCAGGCTGAAGGTCGTGGGCAGGAAGATGACGTCCGCGGCGTCGTACAGGATCTCGACGGTC
>JAUSJS010000242.1 GCA_030647575.1 Candidatus Limnocylindrales bacterium
AGCCATCGCCGCATCTCCCTTTTGACGGGGGCTTGACGTGGTCCCCATACTGTTCAGCCAGCCGTGTATCGGCCAGCATACTGGACGATAACAAGAGTCGTGGAGTAGCGATCGTGCGTCCCGTCATGGCGTCGCCGGATCCATCCATCGCGCCCCGGCTACAGCGCGCAGATCCGGCCGGAGAGCCTGGCCAAGTACGCGTTTCCACAGGGGGAGGTGTGGCGTACGATGGCCCTCGCCGGGGGCCTGAGTCAGGTATCGGTCGGTCAGACGAGCGGGCCGCAGCGGGCCGCCGACGTCATCAATCGAGGAGGAGGAGATCCATGGTGAGCGATCGCTTGATCCGGGGGGCCGCCCTGCTGGCCACGCTCGCGCTGGTCGCGGCGGCGTGCGGTGCGACCACAACCACGAGCGCGCCTTCGAGCGCGCCGTCGAGCGCGCCCGCCTCGGTGGCGCCTAGCGTAGCGGCCAGCGCCCCGCCCGCGGGCAAGCCATTCGACGGCGTCTCGGTGAACGTCCTGACGTTCACCGGACCCCAGATCGCGGAGCCGCTTCAACGACGGGCGCCTGATTGGGAGAATCTCACAGGAGGCAAGATCAACGTCGTCACGGTCCCGTTCAGCGATCTCTACCAGAAGATCCTGACCGACGCCGCGACCGGCACGAACAGCTTCCAGGCGTTCGTGTTCGACCCCCAGTGGATGGGCGACTTCGTGGCGCCGGGCTACCTGGAGGACCTCTCCGACCGGGTGACGAGCAACGCCGGCCTGAAGTGGGATGACATCGGTCCCTTCTTCCGGGATTTCAGCGCGACGTATCAGGGCAAGACCTACACGGTCCCGCTGGACGGCGACTTCCACATGGTCTATTACCGAACCGACCTGCTCCAGAAGGATGGCCTCCAGCCGCCGAAGACGTGGGACGAGTACATCGCCATCGCCAAGAAGTACCAGGGGCAGGACCTCAACGGCGACGGCGCCTCCGACTACGGATCGTGCATCTCGAAGAAGCGCGGCGCCCAGGCGTACTGGTTCATCTACTCGATCGCCGGCGGGTTCATCCAGGCCAAGGGCACAAACGAGGGGGCGTTTTTCGACACGGACACGATGAAGCCGCTCGTGAACAACGAGGCCTTCGCCGCCGCCTTGGACATCTATAAGGAGACGACGAAGTACGCCCCGCCCGACGAGGTGAACCTCGACGTCGGGGACACCCGCGGCCTGTTCACCTCCGGCCGCTGTGCACTGTCGATCGACTGGGGTGACATCGGCACCCTGGCCCTCGACCCGGCGACCTCCAAGGTGCAGGACCAGGTCGGCGCCGTGATCCTGCCCGGCTCGACCAAGGTCCTCGACCGCGCGTCCGGCAAGCTCGTCCCGTGCGACGCGACGACCTGCCCGAACGCGGTCGACGGCGTCAATCACGCCCCATTCGCCGCGTTTGGCGGCTGGTCGGGCGCGATCAACAAGGCGGTCGACCCGAAAGTCAAGGACGCGGCGTTCGACTTCCTGGCCTACGTGAGCGCCCCGGAGCAGTCGAACCTGGACGTCACCATCGGCAAGACCGGGTTCAACCCGTATCGGACCTCGCAGTTCACGAACCTGGACGCATGGGAGAAGGCGGGCATGAGCGAGACGGCCGCCAAGAATTACCTTGGCGCCATCAAGGACAGCCTCCAAAGCCCGAACATGATCCTCGACATGCGCATCCCGAAGACCCAGCAGTACCAGCAGGTGGTGCTGGACCAGGCGCTTGCCCAGTTCCTGGCCGGCGAGATCAGTCGAGACGAAGCGATGACGCAGATCTTCGACGGCTGGGAGCAGATCACCGACCAGGAAGGCCGCGACAAGCAACTCGCGGCTTACAAATCCACTCTTGGCGTCCAGCGATAAACCCGTAGACGTCGACAACGAGTCCCAGGGTCCAACCCCGCAAGGGCCGGGCCCTGGGACTTCGAGGCGTGCCGGTCCACTGGCCGTCGGGAACGTCTGGCAGTCCGAGCGGATGGCGCGGGCTGCCTTCATCTGGCCCGCCGTCCTCGTCGTTCTTCTCCTGTCGATCTTCCCGCTCATCGTCTCGCTCTACCTGTCGGTTTCGCGACTCGACTTCGCCCCGGGCCGGATCGATATCAAGTTCCTCGGCCTGACCAACTACCAGACCCTCCTGTTCGGCACGGAGCACACCCACTTCCTGGGGCTGTTGCGCCCGCCGTCGCCGATCGGCCTGGCGATCTTCGGCGCCGGGGTCGCGCTCACCTTGCGGGTCTTCGTCGGTGCCTGGCGCGGCGGCCACTCCGCCCTCGGCCTCGTGCTCCGGGCGATCGGCGGCCTGCTCCTGGTCGGCCTGCTCTGGCTTCTGGTCCAGACAATCTTCAGTCCGGGTGGCCGACCCGGCACGCTCGTGGTCACCCTCGTCTATGTCTTCGTCGGGATAACGATCCAGTACCTGCTCGGCCTCGGGCTTGCCCTGCTGGCCACCCAGCGGCTGGCCGGCCGGCGCTTCTTCCGGGTCGTCTTCCTCCTGCCGATGACGATCACCCCAGTTGGCGTGGCCTACATGTTCCGGATGCTGACCGACACCGGGAAGGGGCCGTTCCAGCCGGCCTGGGCGGCGGTCGGGCTGGAGAACTTCTCGTGGGTCACCGATCCGTGGGGGGCCCGCATCGCGGTCATGGTCAGCGACATCTGGCAGTGGACCCCGTTCATGTTCATCGTGTTGCTGGCTGCGCTCGAGGGGCGGGACCAGGAGGTCGAGGAGGCCGGCCTTGTCGACGGCGCCGACCGCTGGCAGATCTTCCGGTACATCACGCTGCCGGCGATCCTGCCGGTCAGCACGACCGTCGTCCTCATCCGGATGATCGAGGCGTTCAAGATCATCGACCTGCCGAACATCCTGACCAACGGCGGACCGGGGACAGCCACCGAATCACTCACCCTTCAGGCGTTCTTCCAGTGGCGGACGCTGAACCTCGGGCAGTCGGCGGCCATCGCCTACATCCTGTTGATCGTCGTCACCATCGTGGCCACGTCCTACGTCAACCTCATCCGCCGCCGGGTGACGGCGACGACATGACGACCGCCGGATGCTGACCGCAGACGAGGAGCGCGACCGTTGAGAAACCCGCTGGCGCGACAATCCGTGCACGACCTCCCGCCGCTGAGGAAGATCGGCGCCTACCTGGTTCTGCTCCTCTGGACCGTCGTC
>JAUSJS010000256.1 GCA_030647575.1 Candidatus Limnocylindrales bacterium
GACGACCTGCACGCGCAGCGCTGGAGCGCGGACGAGCTCGCGGTGCTGCGGCGCGCGGCGCACGGCGACACGAACCCGACGATCGCCGCCGAGCTCGGGATCGGCATCGCAACCGTCGGTCGCGTGTTGCGGCGATTCGCGTCCTTCAGAGGCGACTCCCGACTAGTGGGGGCGGCGGACCCCGACGGCAGCCACGCGCTGGGCGCCCCGTGTCACTTGCTTGTCCGCTGAATGATGTCTCCTTGCCAAGGAACGCGCGAGTACTCGAAGGGTCTCTGAGCCAACGGGCAGCGTCGTAGTGCGATGATTTGAAGAACCATGTGTCGCCGGTTCAAATCTGGCTCTCGGCACAGACGAAAACAGGCCGGTATTCGTGCGTCCGGCCGGCTGCGATTCTGGACAATGCGTCGCCGTAGACCAGACATCGTCTAGCGAAGGAGCGCCCAGACGAGGACGATGGCAAGCAGCGCGAGCGTCGTCAGATCTGCCATGGGCAGCAGTACTCGAACAAGTGTCTTCATGCCTGAGCCCTCGCACGCGTCACGACCAAAGAGCAAGTGTCGACGCCAGCCGAAATGGGTTCGGAATGGATAGTCATACTATCGCTTGCTAAACTGGCTGCTGCTCGCGTCCCTCCCAGGGAACTCCGGTGGGCGATCGGAAGGATGACGGCTAGATGGACCTCACCACGCTGCACATCAGCGAGTTGATCGTGCACGATGTCCCGGAGCAACGAGTCACGCAGAAGTCCGCCGGTCCCGTTGTGAGCGAGGTCCCGAGCGCGCTCGACAACGACATTCGCTCATACTTCGGGAACCGCCTGACGCAAACGCTCGAGCGCAACGCGGCTCCTGTTGAGTACGACCCGGACACGTCGTCGAAAGTGCCCGAGGAGCTCGTCGGTGTCCTAACGACGCCAGGGGAGTTCGTGGCGCGATCGCAGGCTCTGGCGATGCACTTGTTCAATGCCCAGACCGGTTCCAACCCTGGAGGCCTGCTGATCATCGGCCTCGCGAGCTGGTTCGCGAAACCCGCCGCGATCGTGCTGAAACTCGAGCGCGAGGAGGCTTTGAGCCTGAGCCAAAAGCCGGTCACCGGCGGAATGACCTTTGACATGGCCCACCTTCGCAACCTGATGCTCGGCAATCGCACCCGTGTGTTCAAGGCCGGCCTCTTTGGCATGGCCCGCACCGTGGCCGACCTGCAGGGCTTCGTCTCCGATACGCAGGGCGGATATGGCCGTGAATCGGAGGTGGCCCACTTCTTTCTCAGCAAGTTCCTCGGCTGCCGGCGAACCGAGGCGCCTGACATCACGACGCGTCGGTTCCTCGATGTCTTGGACGAGGTCGTCAACGTCCACGTAGCGGACCCCGCGCTGAAGGCTCGCTACCGGATTGCTGCGGTGGCCGCCTTGCAGGACAAGGCCATCAAGCTCAGCCCGCGCGCATTCGCGGCCAATCACCTCGAGCAACCCGCGGAACAGGCATTCTTCCAGGTCGCCAAGGATCGAGGGCTCCCGCTCGCCGCGTTCGAGAAGGATCTTCGTCTTGTGCGTACCCGTGTTGAACGGATGGGGTTCCGCTTCGCCAATGGCATCGAAGTGACGGGCACCGCCGACAGCATCGAGAGTTCCGTCGAGGTCCATCGCCGTCGCGACGGGGTGGATGACATGCACATCCGCGGTGAGATCACCAAGGTAAAGTGATCGACCTCGTCGCCCTGGCCCGTGACTACGAGCGCGAGCGGCCCCGCTACGATCGGCTTGCCGAGGTCCTTGAGCCCGCTATCAAGGAGTGCCTGCTCGACGCGGGCCTGACGCACGTCATCATCTGTCGGGTGAAGGACTACGCGAGCCTCGCGCGCAAGGCCGTCAAGAAGGGCTGGCCCGACGCAATTCGACGCACGCCCGATCTGCTCGGTGTCCGAGTCATCACATCATTCAGCGCGATGAAGGATCCCGTCGTCGCCGCCCTTCGTGACCGCTTTGTCATCAGTGACGACGACGACAAGGGGACGAAGTACGGCTCGACCGAATTCCGCTATCTCGGTCGTCACATGCAGATCGCCTTCCGAGGCGGGGACGAGCCGGCACCCGAGCTCGCTAGCTACCAGGCTGAGCTTCAGCTCCACACACGAGCCGAGTCGGCGTGGGCCGATGCCAGCCACGACCTGACATACAAGGCGGCGCTTGAGTTGCCGGACGCACTCGACCGTCGCGTGAACCGGCTGCTCGCCCTGGTCGAACTCTTCGATGGTGAGATGGGCCGGGCTCAGGCCGAACTCATCGCGCTCCCAGGGTTCCCTGCAGCACGAATGCTCCAGACGCTCGAGCGGAGCTTCCTTCCGTTGGCCCAGCGGGACTTTGACCGCGAGCTCGCAACCATCGTCCTGACCGCTGTCGCGCCGTCGTATACGAATGCCGAGCTCGCCGCCTACGACGCCTTGATCGCGCGTTTCGTCGCCGACGGATCTGAGCGCCTACGCGTGCTCTACCAGCGTTGGTCGGCGGACCCGTTCAGCCATCCGCTGTTGTTCCAGCCCGAGGCGCTGGCCATCTTCGAGCGCCTCGACCACAACCCGACGGCCCTCCGCGACCATTGGGATCGGGTCCTCCCCCCGCCGTTCCTCGACCAGCTGGCTGAGTTGTGGGGTGCCGTCCTGTCCCGACCTGGCGACGCTGACTAGGTGAGGTCGACGCAGGCGCAGACTGTGGATACCTCGCCGCAGCCGACGCACCGCAGCACCGCGGGTCCGCCGAGGGTCTC
>JAUSJS010000264.1 GCA_030647575.1 Candidatus Limnocylindrales bacterium
CGTCGGGCAGACGGTGTGCGAGCGCCAGCATCACCCCCAGCGCCCAGTCCGCCATCGGCGTCACGTGGGCTCCAGGCGCGTTGGTGACGATCACATCGGAGTCGACGATCTCCTTGATTGCGACGATCCGGTCGATCCCCATGCCAGGGCAGTGGATCCAGCGGAGCTTCTTCGAAGCCAGAAAGACGTCGCGGGACGGCCATCCGAAGAAGACGTCGGCGTCGGCCGATGCCTTGCGCTGGGATGCGTCGTCGTACGCCGCCGTGAATTCGACCTCAGGGAAGGCGTCCGTGAGCTGGCGGGCGAAGAAGTCGCCCAGGTGCGTCGATCCGACCACTACCTTGACCTTCATCGGGTTACCTCTTCGGGACCTGGGTTCACGACCTGACGGGGGTCGCGTCGCTGCCGCTCGAGAACGGCGAGAGCCGCGCCCACGATGCTATCGGCGTCGATCCGGAAATGCCTGTACAGCTCTTCGCGGGCGCCTGACTGGCCAAAGCTGTCGACTCCCAGGTTGATGGCGTGACAGCCGAGCGCCGAGCCGAGAAAGCCGAGTGTATGGGGATGGCCGTCGACGACGGTGACGATCGGCCTGCCGGCCTCGCCGGGCTTGAGCACGCCTGTCGGCTCGGGCCTCGGACGAGCGCTTCCCTCCACATCGTCGAGATCAGAACGCCGTACGCGTCTGTACAGGAGGTCCGGGCTCGTGACGACGAACACGCTGGCGCCAACCCCTTCCCGGGCGAGCTTCTCGCGGGCATCGAGCGCCCCGGGCACGACCGCGCCGACCGCGAAGATGTGCACGCTCTCAAGAGCGTCCGCGGGCGCCGGAATCAACCGGTAACAGCCGGCGATCACCTCGCGACGGAGCGTATCCAGTTCGGGCGCCTCGGCCGGCTCGGGGAACGCCGACTGATCGACCGGCCGGGTGCTCAACCTCAGCAGGTACGAGCCACCTTCACCCGCGCCGATGCGGCGGACGGCCTCGAGCATGATCCATTCGAGCTCGCGGCCAAAAGCCGGCTCGTAGTAGGTGACCCCAGGCATTTCGAGCGCGATCGACGGCGTCAGGAGCCCCTGGTGGGCGCCGCCTTCGCGGCTCAGGGAGACCCCGGAAGGCGTGGCGACCGCGATGAAGCGGGAACCCTGGTACACGCCGTAGACGAAGGGGTCGAGGCCACGGTTGATGAAAGGGTCGTAGAGAGTCCCGACCGGGATCAGGCGATGCCCCGAGATTTCACCTGCCAGCCCCAGCTGGCCCAGCAACAAGAAGAGATTCGTTTCCGAGATGCCTAGCTCGATGTGCCGGCCCACCGGGCGCTGGAGCCACTTGACAGTCCTGCGGCTGAAGCCAAGGTGGTCGGGCGCCTCCGCGTACGACCAGATCCCCGCACGATTGATCCAGCTTGCCAGGTTCGTCGAGGTCGCCACGTCCGGCGACACCGTCACCAGCCGCTTTGCGCCCTCGGGCGACGTACGGTCGAGCTCGACCAGCATCCGTCCGAAGGCGTCCTGGGTCGACGCCCGGTCGGGCAGTCCGAGGCGGGTCTCGCCGAACTGGATCGGAGGCTCCGGATCGGCTACCGGCTCCGCCAGGCGGCGTGCGGCCTCGGCGATGTAGCGGTCTTCTGGCGAGCCGGGTGCGAACCGCTCCCAGGGGTCGTCGAGGGAGACTCCGACCGATTCCGCAAGCTGCAGCATCTGCCGCTCGTTCAAGAGCGCGGAGTGGTTTCGCGGGTCGCCGGCCACCGGCAGCCCCCAGCCCTTGACCGTGTAGGCGTACACGACCGCCGGACCGGACGCCTTCGAAGCCTCCTCGTAGCAGCGGGCGAGCGTGCCGACGTCATGTCCACCGAGGTTGACGACGCGGTCCGCGAGCTCTTCGTCGTCGATGTCGCCCAGGCATCTGACCAGGTCGTCGCGCAGCCGCCCCGCGCCATCGAGCAACCGACCGCGGGCCTCGGGCCTCGGGCCCGTGATGATCCCCTGGTATTCCTCGTTCGACATGTCGTCGATGCGACGTCGCAGGGCATGGCCACCCGGGCGTTCCATCAGCTCCGTCAGGCGGTCGCCGTACTTCGCGACCACAACTGTCCATCCGTTGACTTCGAACATCTGCTTGAAGCGAGCGACCCTGATCCCGGGCACCACGCGATCCAGGCTCTGCCGGTTCAGGTCCACGATCCACACGCAGCGGGAGAGGCCTTCAACCGCCGGCTCTGCGACCGTTTCCCAGACAGAGCCCTCGTCGAGCTCGGCATCGCCGATGTGGGCGAAGAACCGGCCCGACGTGGGCGCGAGCCCGTGCGTGGCGACGTAGTCGCGGACGAGAGCGCCGAAGGTGACGCCGGCGGGTCCAAGGCCGACCGAACCGGTGGAGAAGTCGACGCCGTCCGGGTCCTTCGTGCGGCTCGGGTAGGCCTGCAGCCCACCGAAGTCGCGGAATCGGGTCAGGTAGCTCGCAGGGAGCCTGCCGAGCAGGTACTGGATCGCGTGGAAGACAGGCGAGGCGTGCGGCTTGATCGCCACTCTGTCGGTGGAGTCCAGGGTCTCGAAGAAGAGGGCGGTGAGGAGGTCGACAGAAGACGCGCATGAGGCCTGGTGGCCACCGACCTTGGTGCCGTCGGGATTGGGCCGGACGTTGTTGGCCCAGTGCACGATCGCGGTAGAGAGCCAGAGGACGCGGTCTCGTACGCGGCCTCGGACTGCCTGCAGGCCAAGGGTCGTGGTCTCACCAGCCTTGACCAAGTCCACCTCCAGCGGCGACCGGGCAAG
>JAUSJS010000269.1 GCA_030647575.1 Candidatus Limnocylindrales bacterium
CCTCAATCAGTGGGTCACTCGGGTGTCGCGGATGGCCGAGCGTGACAAGAACCATCCTTCGGTCATCCTCTGGTCGCTCGGGAACGAGTCGGGGCACGGCACGAATCACGAGGCGGCCGCCGCCTGGCTGCGCTTCTACGACCCTTCACGGCCGCTCCACTATGAGGGCGCGATCCGGTTCGACTGGACGAGCGACCAGGGGATCAGCGACATCACCTGTCCGATGTACCCGCCGATCTCGGCCATCGTCGACCACGCGAGATCTGGCCGCCAGCGCCACCCGTTGATCATGTGCGAGTTCTCGCACGCGATGGGCAACAGCAACGGGACGCTGGCCGAGTACTGGGACGCGATCGAGTCGACGCCCGGTCTGCAGGGCGGCTTCATCTGGGAATGGTGGGACCACGGCCTGGCCCAGCGGCTGCCCGACGGTACGCAGCGCTGGGCCTATGGCGGCGACTTTGGCGACACGCCGAACGACGGCAGCTTCGTGGCCGACGGCCTGAACTGGCCGGATCGCCGGCCGAAGCCGGCGATGTGGGAGCACAAACGCCTGGCCGCCCCCGTTCGCCTGGCCGGCGATCCGGTCGAGCTGCTCGCCGGTCGGGTGGAGCTTTCGAACCACCAGCACTTTTGCGACCTCGGCTGGCTGCGCGGTCGCTTTGAGCTGGCGGTCGACGGCGTGCCCGTCGCCGACGGCGACTTCGACCTGCCATCGATCGGGCCGGGGGAACGGGCGCAGGTCAGCCTGCCGGCGTGGGTGACGCCGGCGATCGAGCGAGGCGGCGAGGCGTGGCTGACCGTCCGCCTCCGGACGGCGAGCGAGCTCCCCTGGGCGCCGCGCGACTTCGAGGTCTGCGCACTGCAGCTGCCGGTCGGGCCGGTCACCCAGCCGGTCGCCGCGCCGGCATCCGCGACCGCCGGCGGACCAGGTGCCCGTCCCGATCTCGACGCCGAGGGACAGCTCCTTCATCCACTCCTAGCCGCACCTCCGACCCTCTCCCTGTGGCGCGCCCCGACCGACAACGATCGGATCGGCGGAATGGCCGCGCGGTGGACCGACTGGGGGATCGATCGCCTCGAGCGGCGTCTGCTCTCGATCGAGCGCGACGGCCCGGCGACCGTCGTGCACAGCGAGTACCGCACGAGCGCCGGAGTTTCGATCCCGCACGAGGCGCGCTACACGGCGCTCGACGCCGGCGGGGTGCACGTCGAGGAATCGGTCGTCATCCCCGGAGCGCTGAGTGACCTTGCCCGTGTCGGCACCGTGCTCGAGACGGTCGCGGGGCTCGAGTCCGTCGAATGGTTCGGTTCCGGCCCGCACGAAACCTACCCCGATCGAAAGCGCGCCGGGTTGATCGGCCGCTGGCGCTCATCCGTCGCCGAGCAGTACGTCCCGTACATCCGACCCCAGGAGAATGGCGGCCACGCCGACGTCCGCTGGCTCCGCCTCTCCGACGGCACGGGGCGAAGCCTCCAACTCGCGCTGGGCCGCCCGGGACAGGTCTCGGCGATCCATTTCCGCGCAGCGGACCTGGCAGGGGCGACGCACGACATCGAGCTCGAGGCGCGGCCGGAGACGATCGTCCACGTCGACGCGGCCCACCGCGGACTCGGAACCGCGAGCTGCGGGCCGGACACGTTGCCCGAATACCTGGTTGGCCCCGGGACCTACCGCTGGTCCTGGACGCTCACCGACTGAGGAGCGCCTGACCGATGTCGATCGAGTGGGATCCGGGCGACCGCCAGTTCCACCTCCGCAACGGGCAGATCAGCCTGGTCCTGCGGGTCTTCGAGGACGGGACGCTCGGACAGCTTCACCTTGGGGCGGCGATGCCCGGCGGTCGGTCGTACCGGCATCTGGGCCCGGACCCGTTCCCGGGCTTCTCGAACCGTGTCGGCGCGCCCGTGCCGCTCGCCTACCCGACCAGCGGAACCGGCGACTTCAGGATTCCGGCGCTGGTCGCGGCTACCGCCGATGGCGCAACGTCGCTCGCACTCCACTATCGCGACCACCGAATCGTTGCGGGCAAGCCGGCGCTCTCGGGGCTGCCATCGACCTACGTCGAAGATGCGGCAGAGGCGGACACGCTCGAGATCACCCTGGCCGACGAGCTCGCCGGCCTCGATGTCGACCTTCGCTTCACGATCTTTCGCGACCGGCCGGTGATCGCCCGGAGCGCCACGATCCGCAACGCCGGGTCGGGGCCGGCGGAACTGCGCTGCGCGACGAGCCTGTCGGTCGACCTGCCCGATGCCGACTGGCTGATGATCGGGTTGGCCGGCGCCTGGGCTCGCGAGCGCCACATCGCGGAGCGTCGCCTGGTTCCTGGCCGGCAGTCCGCCTCCAGCATCCGCGGCGCATCGAGCCACGAGCACAACCCGTTCCTCGCGTTGCGTCGGGCGACGACCGATGAGTCTCGTGGCGAGGCCTACGGCTTCAGCCTGGTCTACTCCGGCAACTTCCTGGCCGAAGCCGAGGTCGACCCGTACGGCACGACCCGTGTCCGCCTCGGCATCGAGCCGACG
>JAUSJS010000273.1 GCA_030647575.1 Candidatus Limnocylindrales bacterium
CGTCGGCGGAATCTGCGCGCCGTCGATCACGAGCTCGAGGACGCCCACCTCCTGGACCCAGGCCATTCCGCTGGCCGCGGACGGCGCCGGGACCAGGTAGCCGGTGCCGATGGGGAGCCGGACGAGCGTGCCCGCGCCAGAGCCGCCGAGGAGATCGCCCTTCGCGCCGAACTCGGACTCTTTGACGTAGCCGGTGTGCGGATCGGTCTGCGCGAGGTGCTCGTCGAGGTCACCCTCCAGGCCGCTGCCCGGCACGATGATCGGCGCGCCGCCGGCGAGGGCAACCTCCGTGGCCGTCCGCACCGCGCGACGGCGGATGAGCTCGGCGAGATCGTTCGGATGCCTAGAAGGCGGCACGGTAGGGCTCCAGGACCATGACCATGAGGTAGGTCCCCGCGTCGGCCGTCTGATCGGCGCGGATGCTGCGGACCATGTACTCGCCCGCCGCCACCCCCTGGCTCGTCGCGCGCACGGTGACCCGATCGTGGAGCTGCAGGCCGGGATTGCCGACCGCGCCGGTGCTGATGCGCGTGGTGTACTGGCGGACCCGCGCGAGGGTGGCCCGCGCGCTCGAGGCCGCCATCGCCGGGTCGCTGCTGTTCAGGTCCACGGCGATGAGGAGCCGCTTCTCGCCGAAGAGCTGGCGCTCGAGGTCCTCGTCGGCGACCTCGGCCCAGGTCGCGGTCTGGGCGCCGCTCGGCGTCCCGGCCACCGCATATTTCACGATCGTGTTGGCCGGGCCAAAGACCTGATAGACGCCGCCGTCGCTCGAGTCGTAGCCCAGCTCGTTCGCGTTCTTGGCGGGCTGCTTGATCGAGTTGACGATGTTGCCGGCGAAGTCGATCTGGTAGAGGTCCACGCTGTCCCACGCGCTCAGCAGATAGCCGCCCTGGCCGTCGCTGGTGATCGCGGTCGGGTTCACCGCCGGGCTGGCCACCCGGCTGTTCTCGGTGCCGTCAGTGTTCATACGGACGAGCTTCCCGCTGGTGTAGGTCGTCATGTAGAGCCGAACGATCCCGCCGCCGGCGTCGAAGGCGTGGATGCCGCAGTGGTCGCCATCGGGGTTCGTGAACGGACCGAGGAGCGGCGTGGCGGTCGGGTTGGCCCGATCGAGCTTCTTGTATTTCCGGTTCGCGTTGTTGCCGATCGAGGCGTCGTAGCCGTCGCTCAGCCAGAGGTGATTGTCGAGCGGGTCCACCGTGATGCCGTCCGGATAGCCCAGTCCGAGCGCGTATGGCCCGGCGACGACGGCCATATTCGCCGCGGGGTCGAGGCGGTAGAGGTTGCTGTCCTGATCCAGATACCAGACCGTCTTGGTAAGCGGGTCGTACTCGATGCCAGCCGGCTGCCCGAGGCCAGGCCACACGAACTGCTCGGCCAGATACTTCGCCCCGATGTTCGCCTTCCCGATGATTCGGACGCGGGTGTAGGTCTGGTCGTCGCTCACGTCGCTATCGAAGCCCTGCAGGTCCTCGTAGGAGCGGAACGTCCAGACGCTCGCCGCCTGCGGCCCGCTGACCGGCGCGGTGCGCGCCAGACCATCCTCATCGAACCAGAACCGCATGCTTGCGGCGGAAGCGGCCTGCTTGGCCGCGGCCATCAGCGTGCCGCTGGAGAACATGAGCTCCTTGAAGACGTAGGTGCTCGCTGCCCAGATCCGGCCGGTGATGGTCGAGTCCAGCGCCGCCTTCCCCAGAAGATCGTCAAGGACCTCCGCGAGCGTCTTGTTGAGATAGACGAAGTTGCCCATGTCGCGCACGTAGCCCGGCTTGTCGAGCGTCTGGGGAGCGGTGGGCGCCACGCCGTTCGGATTGCTCATGAGCTTTTTCGCCTGATCGCGGCCGACCAGGACCGTGACCTGGCGGACGCTGCTCTCCTGCACGTTGTCGGTCCAGCCGGTGAAGGTCTTGACCGCGTTGACGGTCACGCCGTGCCACTGCCAGATCTCGACCTTCACGTTCGGCTGGGCAAAGCCGCTGAGCGCCGCGGTGCCGTCGTTTGTGTTCAGCGCGCCGTCGGTGTTTCCGAGCTCGATGTTGAAGCCCGCAGCGTCCGAGTGGTCGTCTTTCGACGTGCTGATCGCACGCACGCGATCGCTCACGTCCTGGGTCGTCGCAACGAACGTCTGGTAGATCGCCTGTGATCCGGTCCCCAGGATGCGGGCCCAGTTCGCGACCGCGGCCGGTGGCTTCAGCGCCGAGACCCCGACCGCCACGCCGCCGCCCGCGACGTGGCCCCAGGTGTACTCGACGAAGTCGTAGCCGGGGATCGCGTACCCGGAGCCGCCGCCCATCTGGCCCAGGGTCGGCATCTGCTCACCCACACTGGTCCAGGTGGCGCCGCTATCGGTCGATCGGTGGACGGCGACCGAGCCGCCACCATCGTCCATGACGTAGAAGAGCAGGTCGCCGCTCCGGTCAAGATAGACGCCGCCGTTCGCTCCCTGACCCCCCGACAGACCCCCGCCGTACCCGGCGTTCAGCTTCCGCGTCCACGTCCCACCCAGCGTGCCCTGCGTCGCCATGTGGTTCGCGTGCCAGTCGCCGTCGTCGGCCTC
>JAUSJS010000293.1 GCA_030647575.1 Candidatus Limnocylindrales bacterium
GCCGTAGCCGGCGCCGCCGGCGATGCGGACCTCGACGAGGGCACCCGGGGGCACGACATGTTCCGCTTTCGGGTTGGCCGGGCGCACGCCGTCGATCACCCAGACCGGCATGTCAGATCTGCTGGACGAGCGATTTCTTGAAGAAGTCGAAATGCTCCAGCGCCAGCCCGGTGCCGAGCGCCACACAGTTCAGCGGGTTCTCCGCGACGTGGCAGGGAACACCGGTGACCTGGGTCAGCAGCTTGTCGATGTTGCGCAGCAGCGCGCCGCCGCCGGACATGACCATGCCCTTGTCGATGATGTCCGAGGATAGCTCCGGTGGGGTCTGCTCGAGGACCGAACGGACCGCGGCGACCAGCTGCTGGAGCGGCGCCTCGATGGCCTCCATCACCTCGCTGCTCGTGATCGGGATGGTCCGCGGCAGCCCGGCGATCAGGTCGCGACCTCGCACCTCCATCGTCAGCTCGCGCTCGAGCGGCAGCGCCGTCCCGATCTGGATCTTGACCTCCTCCGCCGTCCGCTCACCGACCAACAGGTTGTACTTCTTGCGGATGTAGGTGGAGATCGCATCGTCGAACCGGTTGCCCCCGACCCGCAGGCTGCGCGAGACGACGATCCCGCCGAGCGCGATGACGGCGATCTCGCTCGTGCCACCGCCGATATCGATGATCATATTCCCGGACGGTCCGCTGATCGGGACATTGGCCCCGATCGCAGCGGCCAGCGGCTCTTCGATCAGGTAGGCGTCCTTCGCCCCGGCCTTGAGGGCGGCGTCGCGGACCGCCCGCTTCTCGACGCTCGTCACCCCGGCCGGGACGGAGATCATGACGTCCGGCTTGGTGAAGCTCAGCCTGCCTTTGCGGACCTTGCCGATGAAATGGCTGAGCATCGCCTCGGTGATCACGTAGTCGGCGATCACGCCGTCCTTCATCGGCCGGATGGCGTGGATGTTGCCGGGCGTCCGCCCGATCATCTCGCGGGCCTCCTCCCCGACCGCGACGATCCGGTTGTCGTCGGAGACCGCCACCACGCTGGGCTCGGTGATGACGATGCCCTTGCCCTTGACGTAAACGAGGATGTTGGCCGTCCCGAGGTCGATGCCGATCTTCATGGGGTGATGACTACTGTCCTTCCGCCGTGCGCGAGATGCTGGCTCCGAGGTCCAGGAACTTGCGCTCGATGTTCTCATAGCCCCGGTGAACGTGGTGCGCACCGTGGATGGTGGTCGTGCCCTGCGCTGCCAGGGCGGCCAGGATGAGCGAGGCGCCGGCCCGCAGGTCGCCGATCTCGACCTCGGTTCCGACGAGCGTGGACGGCCCGGTGATGGTCGCATGGTGCGGGTCGAGAACCTCCACGCTGGCGCCCATCCGGCGAACCTCGCTCAGCCACTCGAGGCGGTCCTCGAAGATGGTCTCGTGGATGCGTGACACGCCGTTCGCCTGGGAAAGGAGCACGGCCGTCGGCGGCTGAAGGTCCGTGGCGAGGCCCGGATAGGGCGCGGTCTCGATGTCGCAGGCTCGGAAGCCGCCATCATGAAGGGCGCTCCCATCGACCTCGATGGTGTCGCTGCCACAGGTCACCCCGACGCCGATCAGACCCATGGTCTCGAGAAACGCCCCAAGATGGTCGCACGGGGCGCCCTTCAGCGTGATCCGGCCCCCGGTCACGGCGGCCGCGATGACGAACGTGCCGGTCTCGATTCGATCCGGGACGACGCGATGGTCGGCGCCGCGCAGGCGCTTTCGTCCTTCGACCTCGATGGTGTCCGGCTGGGTTCGCTTGACCGCGGCGCCCATCGCCTGGAGGAAGCCGATCAGGTCGTCCACCTCTGGCTCCTGCGCGGCTGGGCGGATCACCGTGTGGCCTTCGGCGAGCGTGGCGGCCAGCATCGCGTTTTCGGTACCCATCACGGACACGAACGGGAAGCGGACCTCGCCCCCACGCAGCCGGCCCGGCGCGGTCGCGAAGTAGTAGCCGTTGCGGTAGTCGATCGACGCGCCGAGCGCGCGCATCGCGTCGACGTGGAGGTCGACCGGCCGCCGCCCGATCCGGTCACCGCCCGGGTTGCTGATGATGACCCGCCCGAACCGGGCGAGAAGCGGCCCCAGCAGGATGAAGCTGGCGCGCATCTTCGCCGCCGCCTCGAGCGGCACGAAGAGCCAGTCCACGTCGCCCGAGGCGATCTCGTAGACGTTCGCCGCGGGGTGGTCGACGACGACCCCGAGGTCGCGCAGCGTCTCGGCCATCACGCGCACGTCCTCGATCTCGGGCACGTTGGTGAGCCGGCAGCGCTCCCCGGTCAGGGTGGCCGCGGCGAGCAGCTTGAGGGCGGCGTTCTTGGAGCCGCTGACGGCCACCCGGCCGTGCAGCGGGCGGCCGCCCTCGACGCGGAAGATCTCGCGCGGCACCGGCGGCGGCGTGAATTCCCAGTGGAACGGGCGAGCGTCGGCCACCAGATCAGCCGCGCTGCCGCGGACCCTCCCGGTGGCGGCGCTCGGCGACGCGGATCCGCAGCAGGGCCCGCTGGAGCTGGGCGCGCGCCATCGACAGGTCGGCGGGTTCCACGAAGCCGGCCTCGAGGGCCCGCTCCGCCTCGGCCTTGGCCGCCAGTGCTCGCTGCAGGTCGATCTCCGATGACATGTCGGCCGTCTCGGCCATCACCACGACCTTGTCCGGCCGCACCTGGAGGAAGCCGCCGGCGATGGCGAAGTACTCCTCGCGGCCGCCCTTGCGGATCCGCAGCTCGCCGTAGCCGAGCGTGGACAGGAGCGGCGCGTGGTGAGGCAGGATGCCCAGCTCGCCCTCCACGCCGGGGCAGACGACGCTGTCCACGTCGTCCGCGTACGCGAGCTTCTCCGGCGTCACGATCTCCAGGCG
>JAUSJS010000295.1 GCA_030647575.1 Candidatus Limnocylindrales bacterium
GGCAGGAGTCCGGCAGGTCGACCCGGAGCTCATCGAGATGGCGACGAGCTACGGAGCCAGCGAGCGGGAGATCTGGCGGAAGATCCTGCTGCCGGGTGCTCTCCCGGCGATCATGACCGGCGTGCGCCTCGGCCTCGGCCGCGGTGTCACCGGCATGGTCATCATTGAGCTGCTGATGGTCGCCGTCGGGATCGGCGGGCTGATCCTGAACTTCCAGGGCCGGTTCCAGGCCGCCCTGCTGTACGCCCTCGTCGTACTGGTCGTCATCGAGGCCCTGGTCCTCGTCCAGCTCGTGCGCTACGTCGAACACCGGGTGGCCCCATGGGCCAGCCAGACCGTCCTTCGCGAGTAGGAGCGCAGCCGTGATCGAGATCTCCGGACTGGCCAAGACCTTCCCCGCCAAGGGCAAGGACGAGCCGGTCGACGCGCTCAAGGATGTCAACCTGACGATCCAGGACGGCGAGTTCCTGACGATCCTTGGGCCGAGCGGCTGTGGCAAGACGACGCTGCTGCGGATGATCGCCGGGCTGATGGACTGGGACGACGGCGAGATCAGCGTCGACGGGAAGCCGGTCCGCGGGCCCGGCCCGGAGCGGGCGATGGTCTTCCAGAGCTTCGCCCTGCTGCCGTGGGCGACGATCCGCGACAACGTCGCGTTCGGGCTCGAGCTGCGCGGCGTCTCGAAGGCGAAGCGCAATGCCCGCGCGGACGAGCTGATCGACCTCGTCGGGCTGCGCGGGTTCGAGACCCGGCTGCCGGGCCAGCTGTCGGGCGGGATGCAGCAGCGTGTCGGTCTCGCTCGTGCTCTCGCCGTCGACCCGCAGATCCTGCTGATGGACGAGCCATTCGGGGCGCTCGACGAGCAGACCCGCCGGCTCCTCCAGGAGGAACTCCTCCAGATCTGGGAGGCGACCCGCAAGACGGTCATCTTCATCACCCACTCGATGGAGGAAGCGGTCCTCCTGGGCGACCGGGTCGCCCTGATGAGCCCACGTCCCGGCCGCATCGTTGAGCTCGTGCCCGTCCCGCTGCCGCGACCCCGCGCCAGCGCCGTCGACGCGATCGAGGGCTCCGCGGAGTTCGCCAAGATTACGGCGTCGCTCTGGAGGCAGCTCCGCGAGATGCAGCTGTTCCGGCGTCATAGCGCCCAAGGTCGCCACGCGCCGTCTGAGCCCGCGGCGTGAACGCCACCGCCGTTAACGCTGCTCGCTCCCACCCGCCGCGGTTCCCCGCGCGTCGGCATCTGACCAACGCGGCTCCTCCCGCGATCGCCCTGCTCGCCGGGATCTTGGCATGGGAGGTCGTCGCACGCGCGTGGGGCGTCGTCTTCTTCCCGCCGTTCTCGGCGGTCGTCGTCCGGTTGGCCGAGCTGACCGCGGGCGGCAGAATCCTCTCGAGCCTCGTCGGGACGCTGACGAACCTCGTCATCGGCTTCACGATCGCGGCCGTCTTCGGGGTGGGGATCGGGATGCTGATGGGCGCCTATCGCAAGGTCGAGATGGCGCTCGACATCTACGTCTACGCGATGCTCACCGCGCCATCGCTCGTCTTCGCCCCGATCTTCTTCGCGATCTTCGGGCTGAGCCGGGCGTCGATCCTCGGCGTCGTCATCATCTACTCGATCTTCATCATCATCGTGAACACCGTTGCGGCCATCCGGTCGGTCCCGATCGCGCTCGTCGAGATGGGCCGCTCGTACTGCGCAAGCGAGCGGCAGCTGTTCATGAAGATCATCCTGCCGGCGGCCCTGCCGCTGATCTTCGCCGGGCTCCGCCTCGGGATCGGCCGGGCGGTCAAGGGCACGATCAACGGCGAGATGTTCATCACGGCGGTCGGTCTCGGCGCCGTCGTCATCAGTGCCGGCCGGCGATTCGACGCCGCGGCCGTCCTGGCGGTCCTCCTCGTGATCATCATCATCGCCCTCGTCGCGGTGAAGATCGTCCAGATCGTCGACGCGCGGATGACCGGCTGGCTGCCCTCCACGGCCCGCCAGCAGCGGACCCGCCGCGGCGGTGGCGCGTGACGATGCGGCTGAGCGGCAAGGTCTCGATCATCACCGGAGCGGGCCAGAACATCGGACGAGCGATGGCGGAGCGGTTCGCCCAGGAGGGGAGTGCGGTCGCCGTCGTCGACATCGACGGGGAGCGGGCGACCCGCGTCGCCGACCGGATCGCGGCGTCCGGCGGGCGGGCCCTCGCTCTCGTCGTCGACGTCACCTCCGAACCGGCCGTCGAGACGATGGTCGCTCGGGTGACGGCCGACTTCGGCCGGGTCGACGTCCTCGTCAACAACGTCGCCGCGACCGTCAACCGCGGTCTGCTCGAGACGACCCTCGCGGATTGGGACCGCGTCCTGGCGACCACCCTCCGGTCGACGTTCCTGTGCACCAAGTACACGGCCCTGGCGATGATCGCGGCGGGTACCGGCGGCGCGATCGTCAACGTCGGCTCGACGAGTGGCCAGCGCGGGATTCGCAACAAATTTGCCTATGCGGTCGCCAAGTCCGGTGTCTACAACCTGACCCGGGCGGCCGCGATGGAGCTGGCCCCCCACCGGATCCGCGTGAACACCCTCACGCCGACCCAGACGGGCAGCCCGGTGGGGATGGCCGATGAGGAATTCTCGGCCGACCGGGCCGGCGAGGCGAAGGGGATCCCGATCGGGCGATTCGGACAACCCGCCGACCAGGCCGCGGCAGCGCTCTTTCTCGCCTCCGACGAGGCCGGCTTCGTGACCGGCATTGACCTCGTCTGCGACGGCGGCCTGCTGGCGATCTTCCCGAAGGGGCTGTGACCGCTCAGACCGCGACGCCCTCGCCCAGCTCGCGGAGGAGGCGGCCGTAGCCGTGGATCGGCTGGTTGTAGCCGGCCCGAACGAGGCAGGCATGAACCTGGGCCTGGACACAGGTGACGACCGGCCGGCCAGTTTCCGCCTCGATCCGGTCGATCGCGGAGACGACCGGAAGCGATCCGCAGGGCATATAGATGACGTCGCCGTCCGGGTTCGCCCGAGCGAGGTCGATCGCCTGGCGGGCGACGACATCCGGATCGAGGACCGCGATCACCCGCGTCCGCTCGATGTCCAGGCTGTCGTGGGCGGTTACCTCGAGGCCCTCCTCCGCGAGGATCCCCGCACGCTTCTCCGTCTGGGCGATCGGGTAGGGGCTGGCGATGAGGACGTGACGGCCGCCGACGGCCCGGATCGCCTCGACCTCCGCCTGGAGGGCGGTGACGAACGGGCGGCTCGTCCGGGCACCGATCTCCTTGATCAGCCGCTCGTGGCCGGCCCGACCGTGGACGGTGACGACGGGGCTGCCGCCGACGTTGATGACGTCGACGCCTTCCGCGTCGAGCTGCTCGACCTTCTCAAGGATCTGGGCGTGAGCCCGCTCGAGGTCCTCCTGGAGCAGTCGCCGGACGCCGAGCGACAGGACCGCCAGCCTCACTCCATCGGGCAGAATCTCCTGCCACCAGGCGCCCTCGAACCACATGCTGGGCTCGATTCGGCCGATCCAGATCGTCATCGTCGCGCGCTCCACCTCGTGGCCGAATCCGTCCGGTCGCGTTGCGCCGGTTCGCGTCCATGCATTAGGATACCAGCGCATACCAAGCACGAGCGTCGGTGCCGGCGGGCGGCGTCCGTGGGCTCCAGGAGGACGGCCATCACGTGCGGACGACTGACCCCGGACTGCGGACGGGCAACCAGGCGGGTGTTGCAACCCCGCTCCGGAGCCATATGGGCTGGCATCTCCACGTCTCCGGCGCGCTGACGGCCGCCGGGGATGGATCCAAAGCTCTTCGCCCTGACGACCGCCATCTGCTTCGGCCTCAATCCGGTGACCCTGAAGATCGGGTTCAGCCGCGGCGGCTCGCCGGACACCGGAATGATCGTCGGCCTGATCGTGGCCGTCCCGCTCTACTTCGCGCTGCTGCCGTTCGCGGGTGGACTCCAATGGGAGCTGGTGACGCCGGCGGCCCTGCTGGGGTTCATCCTCGGCGGACTGTTCGGGACCGGGATCGGGCGGCGCTGGCTGTACATCGCGATCGACCGGATCGGGGCCTCGCCGGCCACGGCGATCAAGAATTCGGCGCCGGTCATCAGTGCGCTGCTGGCGGCGGTCCTCTTCGCGGAGCCCGTGACGCCGCTCCGCTGGGCAGCGATCGTCGGGATCGTCGCCGGGGTCGTGCTCGTGACCTGGAAGCCTGGCCAGAGCCTGCGCTCGTGGTTCGATGTCGGGGTTCTCGCCGCCATCGGCGCCGCGGTGGCGTATGGCATCCGACCACTGTTTCTCAAGTTCGGCCTCGAGGCTGCCGATCTGCCGCTGACTTCTGCCGTAGTCGGTGCGATCGCCGCACTCACCTACGCGCTGTTGTCAGGCGATCGATCGGGCCTCCGGTCGATCCACAATGAGCCGGCCTTCCGGCTGTTCGTC
>JAUSJS010000297.1 GCA_030647575.1 Candidatus Limnocylindrales bacterium
GACAGGCCAAGGAAGACGCCGACGTGGTGCGGCCGCCGAGGGTCAGTCATCGTCGCCGCCCTCGTGGTCCTCATCGTGCGCCTGGGCCGTTACCGCCGCGGGCGCTCCGACCGAGGCGGAAGCCGCACGGCCGCCCACGGCCTGAGCCTGGGACGGGAGCCCTCCTGGAGCGAGGCGGCAAAGGTGGGCCGAGCGGCCCGCGAGACCCAGTAGCGGTCGACAGCCAGGCGCCCGGGGGCAGCAGCTTCGTGTATCGAGCCGTCGCGCCGGTCACCAGCAGAGCCCACAGGCCGAGGGTCCCGAGGGCCACCGGCGCGGTGCGATAGCTGGACAGCCCCGGGACGAACGCCCCGAGGGCGCCAACGCCGGCGTACGGATCGGCGATGAGGCTGACGACGTGGGCGGCGATGAAGGCCAGGACGAAGACCCAGGCGTTCTCGTGCCACGGGAACAGCCGCCTGGACAGCCGCCAGGTGGACTTGTTGGTGGGATGGCTGAGCACGAGCCCCAGCGCGATCTGGACGGTCAGCAGGCCGAGGGCCGTGAAGCCGGCGGCCCGCGAGGCCAGCCAGACTCGCATCTCGGCCTGGTGCGCCGTCGTCGCCGGCAGGATCTGGTCGGTGGCAGCCACGATCACCAACCCGATGGTCGCGCCGACTGCGAGCAGCGGCCATGCGGCGAGCCGCCCGGAAGGACTGCCCGTGGCGCGCGCGGCCAGGGTCCGTGCCGCCGCCTCGGGTTGTCGCCGCGTGACTCCGGCCGGCGTTGGTGACGGGACGGAGGCTCCGGGCCGGGGCTGGCCAATCGGTCGATCGGGCCACGTCCCGAAGGTTTCACCAGGGAGGGTAGACGTGTAGGGGCAACGTCAAGCCCGGAGCGGCTACAGGATCCCTAGCGTCGCACCCCACACGATGGAACGATCGTGGTCGTCGCCGTCCGCGAGGAGACGGCGTGCCGCCTCATGATCCGCCGCCCGAGAGGCCGCGGTAGTTGCGAGCCAGCTCGGATGAGTAGCGGCGGCCGATCGTGTTCGCCTGAGTCTCAAGCCATTTGCTGAACGGAGTGGGGCAGGTTGCCGGCTCCGCCGAGGCGAGGAGTCCCGTCATGAGCTCCGTAATCTCGTCCCGGGTCAGAACGGCGTCGTGGACGATCCGGCCGATAACGCGTGAGACGACGAGCGCGAGGAACGGGGGCACGCCGACGATCCGGGCGGGCGCCCGGATGCGATCGCGGATGAGCCGGACAAGGTCCGCGAACCGATACGTTTCAGGGCCGGCGGCGGTGAGAGTCACGTCGTCGCCGGTCCCGGCCAGGCGGATCGCCAGCTCGGCGACGTCGGTCACGAGGACCGGCTGGACCGGGTAGTCCCCGGCGCCGGGAATCCCGAACACCGGGACCCGCCGCAGCGTCCAGGGCCAGGTTGTTGAGGAGGATGTCACCGGGGCCGTAGAGCAGCGTCGGCCGCAGGATCGCGTAGGAGAGCCCGCTCGCCCGGACGATCTGCTCGACCTGCGCCTTCGCCCGAAAGTAGGAGGTCGGGGCGTCGTCCGAGGCGTTCGACACGCTGAAGTGGACGACGCGCCGGACGCCGGCCTTCGAGGCGGCACCGATGAGCAGCTCCGACTGTGCCACGATGTCCGCGAAGCCGGCTCCTGGGCGCGGGAACCGCCGCCAGTACGTGTTGTAGAGCGTGTCAACGCCGCGCAGCGCCGCGATGAGGCTCCCCTCCTCGTCGAACCGCAGAGCCACCGCCTCGACGCGGGCCCCGAGTGGGTGGCCGTCCGGGTGGCGCCGAGTCAGCGTTCGCACCTGCCGTCCGCCCGCCAGGAGTCGCTCGGCGATGAACGAGCCCGTGTATCCGAACGCGCCAGTCACTACGTCGACGCCCGTCATCCTGCCCTCAGTCATCGATCGGTTCACCCGGGCAGCTGCGAACTGCTGGTCTTTCGACACCATAGCCGACGTCCGCCTGGACACATGGCATGGCGCGAGGGAGATCGAAGCGGACGCTTCGTTCAGGCCGGTCTGGGAGCGCGGGCTTCAGATGCGAACACCATCTGCTCATGGAGTTGCGCCCGACCGGGCTATGGGCGACTGACGCCGTCCCTGGCTCGCCTACTTCGTCGGTGGCTGATCTTCCCTGATCACTGACGCGGCGGCGGCCAGCGCGGCCTGTCGCGCATCCCCGCTGGCCCCGAGACGGACGGTTAATCCCATCCGACCGAGCATGGTCACCATGCCGGGGCCGATGTGATGGGCGGCGACCACCTGCACGCCCTGCTCCCGCAGGAAGCTCGCGACGCGGGCGTGGTGCACACCCTCGGTGCCCACATCGTGCAGGTCATCCCATGCGACGTCGAACTCCCACCAGCCCGCCACAGCGCCGTCCTCCACGTCAACGATCGCGACTCGGGCGGCGCGCCCCCACCGGGGGTCGATCTGCCCGTCGGACATCACGGGTACACACACCACCATTGGCCGTTCCTCCTCGCTGAGTCGAATCCGTCCCGGCTCCCGCGCAGCAGTGTCGCAGGCGGCCTCCCACTATGGCCGAGACGTCTTCGAGCAGGTGTGGGCCGGCCACTTGGACGGGCTCCAGCGGTACTTCTCTGAGCCACTCACCGACAATGACGTGAGTGTCTTGAAGCGGGTCCTTGCCAAGCTTATCCAGGCCAACGAGGCGCCCCTCAACCCATCTCCCGCTGCGGAGGACCGTTCGCACCCTGCTCCGCAATAGAAAGCTCGAGAGACCGATCATCGATGCGCGGCAGTTCGGGCCGCAATCGAGCTCGACATGCCAGTGCGTGTCCAGCGACG
>JAUSJS010000298.1 GCA_030647575.1 Candidatus Limnocylindrales bacterium
GCTGCGTACGGCCTGTCGCGGTTCACCTACCAGGTGGGCCCCGTCATGTACGCGGACATCGTCTTCTTCTTCATCTAGCAGCGGATCATGCCGCCCGTCGTCCTCGGAATCCCGTTCTTCCTGATGCTGCGGTTCCTGGGGCTCCTCGACTCGGTGCTCGGGCTGATCGTTGTGTACATCGCGCTCCTGCTGCCGATCGCGGTCTGGGTCATGGTCGACTTCTTCAACAATGTGCCGCGCCAGCTCGACGAGATGGCGATGCTCGACGGGTGCACGCCGCTGCGGGCGTTCCTCCAGATCGTCCTGCCGAACTCGTTGCCCGGGATCATCGTCGCCGCGATGTTCTGCATCATCTTCGGCTGGAACGACTTCTTCTTCGCCTTCACCCTCACCTTCACCCAGACGCAGCTCCTGCCCGTCGCGATCGTTGCCCTCAACTCGTCGGTGACGCCATGGTGGACCCTCTCCGCGTCGGCGCTCGTCTCGGTCGCGCCGCTGGTCGTCATCGCCGTGCTCGTCGAGCGCTATCTGTCGCGCGGCACCCTCGCCGGGGCGATTCGATGACGGGGCGGCCGTGTCGTTGATCGCCGAGCACCTGACGCTCGAGGTCGACCGCGTCCGGCACCTCGACGACGTGAGCTTCACCCTCAAGCGCGGGCGGCTGCACACGCTGATCGGGCGAACGCTGGCCGGGAAGACGACGCTCCTGCGGACGATCGCCGGCCTCCAGCGGCTCGACGACGGGACGCTCGACCTCGACGGCCGGCCGTTCCACGGCCGGCCGGTCTGGGAGCGGGACGTCGCGATGGTCTACGAGGAGTTCATCAACTACCCGCACCTGACCGTGCTCGACAACGTCGCCTTTCCGCTCCGGCGGCGGGGTGTCGGTCGCGACGCGGCCCGGGAGCGAGCGCGGGCCGCGCTCGAGCGGGTGAGCCTCACGGGCTTCGACGACCGACGACCGGCGCAGCTCTCCGGGGGCCAGCAGCAGCGGGTCGCCCTCGCCAGGGCCCTCGTCCGCAATGCCGACGTGCTCCTGCTCGACGAGCCGCTCGCGAACCTCGACTACAAGCTGCGCGAGCAGATGCGCGAGGAGTTCCGCTCGCTCTTTTCCGACCAGGGCGGGTCGGTCGTCCTCTACACGACGACGGACCCGGCGGAGGCGATGATCCTCGGCGACGT
This sequence comes from Candidatus Limnocylindrales bacterium, assembly GCA_030647575.1. Lineage (GTDB taxonomy): Bacteria > Chloroflexota > Limnocylindria > Limnocylindrales > CSP1-4 > SPCO01. Next base: position 1,183 of record JAUSJS010000298.1, read on the forward strand.
CGTCCTCGTCATGCACGAGGGCCGGCTGATCCAGGTGGGCCCGCCCGACGAGGTGGTCGACCGGCCCGCGACGACCGCAGTCGCCGGGATCGTCAACGATCCGCCGATGAACATTGTCGATGGGGCGATCGAGGACGGCACCGTCCGCATCGGCGGGATGCTTTCCCTGCCGCCGGCGGCCCACATGCGCGGACTTACGCCTGGCCGATACCGCTTCGGCCTGCGGGCCATGGAGCTAGGGCTCGGATCGGAGGACGACGTCAAGGGCGCAGTCACGTTCTCGGAGGTCTCCGGATCGGAGACGTTCCTCCACGTCGAGACCGGGTTCGGCCCGCTCGTGCTCCAGATCGAGGGCGTCCACAGCTTCGCGTTGGACACGTCGGTCCCGGTCATGGTCGACCCCGAGCGACTGTTCGTCTTCGGCCCGGACGACCGGCTTGTTGCGTACCCAAACACGGAGACCGGAAGGCCATGGCGCAGATCACGCTGAGCGGCGTCGGCCACACGTACGGCAAGGCGAACAGCGATGAGGGGTGGGCCCTCGATCCGCTCGACCTCGTCTGGGAGAACGGCAACACGTATGCCTTGCTCGGACCGTCCGGGTGCGGCAAGACGACGATGCTCAACATCATCTCCGGGCTCGTGAAGCCGACCCGGGGACGGATCCTGTTCGACACCCGCGACGTGACCAACATGCCGACGGCGAGGCGGAACATCGCGCAGGTCTTCCAGTTCCCGGTGATCTACGGATCGATGTCTGTACACGACAACCTCGCCTTCCCGCTCGTCTGCCGGAAGTGGCCCCGCGATCGGATCGAGCAGAAGGTCACCGAGGTCGCCGAGGTCCTCGACCTTGGGCGCGGGCTGCGGAAGCCCGCCCGCTCGTTCACGGCTGCCGAGAAGCAGCTGATCTCGCTCGGCCGGGCTCTCGTGCGCGAGGACGTCGCGGCGCTCTTGATGGACGAGCCGCTCACCGTCATCGACCCGCAGTTCAAGTTCCTCCTTCGTCGGAAGCTTCGGGAGATCACCGAGCGGTTCCGGCTCACCGTGGTCTACGTGACCCACGACCAGAACGAGGCGATGACGTTCGCGAACGAGGTCGTCGTGATGAACCAGGGCCGAGTCGTCCAGCGGGCATCCCCCGAGCAGCTGTTCGAGTATCCGCGGACCGCGTACGTCGGCTACTTCATCGGCTCGCCGGCGATGAACTTCCTGCCCGCGGGCACCGACGGCGGCTCGCTCGTCTTCGCGGGGAGCAAGCTCCGCTCGGGATACGACGCGGCGACGCTTCCGCCCGGAAAGCTCGAGATCGGCGTGCGCGCGGAGTACGTCGAGTTCGTGTCCGAACCCAGTGAGAACACCCTCGCCGCCAAGGTGACCGGCGTCCTCAACCAAGGGAGCATCCGTGTCGTGACCTTGCTCGTCGCGGGCGAGCCCGCGAAGGTGAGCATCACCCGGGGTCAGCCGGTCCCGTCGGGAGACGTGCTGGTCCGGCTCCCCGCCGACAAGATCCGCGTGTACGTCGACGGCGAGCTCGCGACCCCCGCGTCCTGACGGGGCCCGCCCTCGGGCGATCCGGTGACCCGACGGCGGGATGCCGGGATCTTCGGACCAGTTGCGGGCCCTACCGCGAGGAGTCGACGCGAAGCCCAGCGTCTTCTTGATCGCGGTCGCCTTCGCCCCGGGCAGGAAGTCGCGGACATCGATTGTCACCGACTTGCCCGACGCGGCCGGGTCGCTCCACCAGGTCGAGTAGTACCCGAGGATCTTCCCCAGCCCGGCGGGCTTCGTGGTTCATCCGCGCCAGAAGGCTCGCTCGTCGGCCAGCGGGTGTCGAGCCGCGGTCGGGTCTCACCGCCCGACCCGGCGGAAGAGCAGGTGCTCCCGGAGTCGAGCGATGTCTTCGGCGGTCAGCATCGCGCGTTCCTCCGCCTCGCGAGCGGCGTCGAGGAGCTGGTCGGGATCCGAGCCGATCCGTGCCGAGTCGAGGAGCGCCCGGCGCGCCGTGTTGACCCAGAGTCCGTCGCGGAGGGTTCGGTCCTGGTTCGCGCGATGCCTCGATCGGTGCAGCCGGATCCCGGCTCGCGGACGGAGGCGCGACGACTCCGGGATGGTGAAGTGGATGACGGTCGGGATGATGTCCGACAGTCCGAGCAGGCTGAGTGCCGTTTCGTGGCTGAACGTGCCGAAGGGGGCGAGCGCCTGGAGAGCGTAGAGCTTATCGTTGGGCTCGGCCGGCCAATGGGGCAGCCGGTAGAGGCCTCGCTCTGCGCGATTGATGTTGCCTCGCTCGGCTCGCCCGCTCAGGGCTCGCCAGCTGACACCATGTTCGGCCGCCTCAGACGTCGTGAAGTAGCCGTGGTTTTCGGCCGCTCGCGCGAGTAAGGATAGCCATGACATGCGCAGAACTTACCATAACGGTAAGGTCAGCGCAGGAACGTCGACATGCATCTGGCTCGGGATGCCACGCTCTGTTCGTAGTCACATCTGTGTGGCGTGCGGGCGCTGGCAGGCCTTCGTCCGGAGAGCGTCCTCACCTGGGACCGTTGATCCTAGGCCGGTCTCCGAGCCGGATCGGGCCACCGTCACAATGGTCCGGACGAACGGATCGCCCGCGCCGAGTTCGCCCCGGCGCCGCGGCTCGCCAGCCGTCCATCGGCATGCGGTTTCCGGGGACTCCGGGTCGTTCGCCGAACGACCCGGAGAGGGCCACCGAGGGCTCGTGCCTCATCGCCGTTGCGGGCCAATCTACCCACCGTCAGAAGGTCCCCCGGTCGCCCGAACAAGTAGCCCTGCCCGAACTGCACTCCGAGTGCGCGTACCGCTCCGCGGGAGTCTCGATCCCTTCGGCGACGA
>JAUSJS010000301.1 GCA_030647575.1 Candidatus Limnocylindrales bacterium
GCGCTCGACCGCACCGAGCTCGTCCACCAGGCGCTCCAGGCGCGCCGCCTCGTCGCCGATGGTCCGCGCGGCGCGCAGCGCTTCATCGCCGGAGGCCGTCCCGTCCGCCAGGGCCGCGGCGTAGCCGGCGATCACCGTGAGGGGCGTACGGAGGTCGTGGCGGAGATCGGCGAGCAAAGCTGTCTCGCGGACTCGCGCGACCTCGAGCTCCTCGGCCATCGCATTGAAGCGAGCCGTCAATTCGCGGACCTCGCCGGGGCCCTCGAGCGGCAGCGGCCGATGATGGTCGCCCTGTGGAAGGTCCGCCGTTGCCTCCGCCAGCCGGCGAAGCGGGCCGCCAACCGATCGGACGAGGAGCAGGACGAGCGGCAGTCCGACGGCGGCGCTCATGACCAGCGCCAGCGGCAGCGCCTTGACCAGGTCCACCAACGCCTCTGCCCGGGACCGGTCGGGCCGCGACAGGACGATCGCCCTCGGACCGGCGACGCCAGATGGCCGGAGGACCGTCGACGCATACAGGTGTTGCTCGCCATCCGTGAAGTCGATCGATCCGGTCAGCGTCTGACCTCGAACGGCGCCGGCCGGGATCGCAATCGGTGTGCCCGGGACGGCCGCATCGGCTGTCTCTCCGAGGTCCTGGTAGGTCCCGTCCGTACGCAGGAGGTGTACCTCGATCCCGCTGCCGGCAACGGCCTCGCGGACCTCCGCCACGACCGCCCGGAGCTCCCGGTCCAGGGCCGCGTTCCGGAACCGGACGATGAGCGTCTGACCGATGTCCGCCAGGGAGGACTTCGTGGCATCGGCGTGCAGCGAGGCCAGGATCACGGTCAGCGCCAGACCCATCGCCAGCCAGGCGGCGATGATCGGCAGGGCGACGACGAGGACGATTCGCCCGGTCAGCGAGCGCGGCATGGCTCAGCCGGCCGGGTCGGGATCTGGAACCGGCTCTCGCCCCGGGGGAACGAGCCGGTAGCCCAGGCCACGGACGGTCTCGATCGGGGGCCCGTCCGGCCGCAGCTTCTTGCGGACCTCGGAGACGTGGACGTCGACGGTGCGGGTCTCGCCGGGAAAGTCGGTGCCCCACACGTCCTCCAGGAGGCCGTCGCGGGTCAGGACGGCCCCCGGGTCCCGAGCCAGCGCGACGAGCAGATCGAATTCGCGCGACCGAAGATCCAGCCGTCGACCGGCGACGGAGGCTTCGCGCCGGCGCGGATCGATCCGCAGCGTGCCGACCTCGATCGGCCGGCCGCCTCGGGTGGTCACCTCCGTTCGCCGCAGGATCGCTTTGACCCGAGCCATCAGCGCGCGCGGGTTGAACGGCTTGGTCACGTAGTCGTCGGCGCCGAGCTCGAGGCCGACGATCGCATCGATGTCGTCGTCGCGGGCGGTCAGGATCAGGATCGGCGTGTCGCCGCGCCGCCGGAGCTCGCGACAGACCTCGAAGCCGTCCCGGCCCGGCAGCATGAGGTCCAGGATCACGAGGTCCGGCTCATGCCGTGACTGAAGGGCGAGCGCCTCGTCGCCGTTCCCGGCGCTCAACACGGCAAAGCCGTCACGCTCGAGGTAGAGCCGGATGAGATCGACGATGTAGCGCTCGTCGTCGACGACGAGGATGGTCTTCACCGGACGAACGATAGCGTCGGCGGTCGGCCGCCATGGCCTCCGACGTAAGCTGAACGTAAGCCCGATCCCTACCGGAGAACGAGACCGTATGTTCGCCACCCTGCTGGGATCGCTGCCCCGCCCGCCGCTTCCCCCCGATGCCCGGCCGGAGGAACTCCTCGTCGCGGTCGTTCGGGCGCAGGAAGCGGCCGGGCTCGAGCCGGTGACCGATGGTGGGTTCGGGATCGGAGACTCCGCCGTCGAGCGGTGGCGCGCGACCGCGGCCCTCACCGATCGCCCGGTGAAGCAGGCGCTGCTCGGGCCGTTTTCGGCGGGGCAGGCAGCCGCGAGAGCCGGCGGCGGGCACGAAGACGCCGACCCGATGGCTCCGCCGGACGCCGGCGCCTGGACCGAAGCCGCGCTGGCCGCGGCCGAGACGCTTCGTGCCGACCTGCTCGCGCTCGCCGCGGCCGGCTGCCCATTCATCGAGATCCACGAACCGGAGGCAATCGAGATCGGGACGGACGAGGGTCGACGTTCGCTCTTCCGCGACGCCCACCGGCGCCTGCTCGACGGCGTCGCGGGCGCCCATCTGTCGCTGGCGATCACCGGCGGGAACGCCGACGCCGCCGGCCCGGACACGTTGCTCGCTGCCCCGTACGCCAGCCTGGCCGTCGATCTGATCGCGGGTCCGGAAAACTGGCAGCTCGTGGTCGCGACCCCGGGCGAGCGCGGGATCGTCTGCGGCGCCCTGTCGGCCGAACGGGACTCGGACGACCGACCCGAGGTGCTGATCTGGGCGGCCGGCTATGCGTCGTCCACCGGCGGCCGTGGATCGAGCCGGGTCGGCCTCGCCAGCGCCTCGTCACTCGCCGGGCTGCCGTGGGAGGTGGCCCTTCGCAAGCTCGCGATCCTGGGGGAGGCCGCCCGGCTTGCGGACCTGCCGGCCCGGGAACGTCGCCTCCAGCTCGATCCCCGCGCGGTCGACATCCGGAGCGCGGCCCTCGGCCGGTATGAGCCTCGGCCAACGAGACCTCGCCGGCAGCGGCCGTGACGCTGGACCAAGGCCTCGTGGATCGCGCCCTGAACCTGGACGCACGTCCCGCCACGGACTCGTCGCGTCGCGGATGACCCCTCCGACCGCATCGGCGCTCCGACCGCAGCCGGCGCTCCGACCGGGCCGGCACAGACGTTGCGATCCGTAGATCGCCCTCCGGATTGGGCTTGATTCCGGTGCGCCGCGGTGCCACTATCAGCGGACCTCACCTCGGCCCCGTATCTCGTCGACGGCGAGGCGCTGGGGAACCCGCCCGGACGCGGCAACCCGACATCGGCTCCGCCACCGCACGCGACA
>JAUSJS010000314.1 GCA_030647575.1 Candidatus Limnocylindrales bacterium
CGGCCGGCCGTCGACCGTCCGGGCCGACCACTCCTCGCCGGCGACATAGACCGAGCCGACCGGCTCGATCGAGCGGCGGACGACGCCGACGACCCCGGGCGGCAGGGCCGAGGAGCTGCCGACGACGCCGGCGGGCGCCGCCATGCCGCGGCTGCGGACGGCGGCCCAGACGACGAGCAGCAGGAAGAGGCCGCCGGTCAGCGTCGTGGTCGCGATGACCGGCGCGGCCACCGTCGCCAGGGGCTCGAAAGGGTCGCCCGGCTGGGTGAACAGAGCGGAGGCACCCAGCGCGAAGAGGACGAGGCCGCCAAACCCGAGCAGCCCGTGGCTGGTGACAGTCAGCTCGAGGCCGAACAGCACCATCGCGAGCAGGATCAGCAGCAGGCCCCCGACGTTGAGCGGGAGGCTGCCAAAGCCGATGAAGGCGAGGACGATCGCCAGGGCGCCCAGGATGCCGGTCACGAAGTTCGGGTTCTGGAGCTCGAACAGCAGGCCGTAGAACCCGATCGTGAACAGGATGAACGAGATGTTCGGGTCGGACAGCAGGTGGAGGAACTCCTGAAACGGGTTCATCGCCAGTTCCTCGAGGCTCGCGCCGACCAGGGTCAGCGTTTGCGCCTGCCCGGCCACGGTCACGGTCCGGCCGTCGGCGAAGGCGAGGACGGCCTCGATGCTGTCGGCGATCCCGTCGACGGCGCCGACCGCGACCGCCTCCGAGGCGGCCGAGGAGCGAGCGTCGCGGACCGTCTCCTCCGCCCAGTCGACGTTCCGGCCGCGCGCCTCCGCGATCGAGCGGATGTTGGCGATCGCGTCGTTGAGGACCTTCTTGCCGAGCGTGCCCTCGATGTCCTCGCCCGAGCCGGAGATCGGCGAGGCCGCGCCGATGTTGGTCCCCGACGCCATCAGCGCGACGTGCGCGGCCATCGTGATGAACGTGCCGGCGCTGGCCGCACGCGCGCCGGACGGCGCGACCCAGACGATCGTCGGCAGCGGGGCATCGAGCAGGCTCGACACGATCTTCTGGGTGGCGTCGAGGCTGCCGCCCGGCGTGTTGAGCCGGATGACCACGGCCGAAGCCCCGTCCCTGGCCGCGACGGCGATGCCTTCCTGGAGATAGCCGGCAAGCACATTGTCGACGACCCCGGTAGCCGGGAGGACGACCACCGTCCCGCCCGCGGCGCGTGCCGGCCCACCGGCCAGGATCCCGATGACCCCGAGCAGGAGTGGCAGCGCGAGCAGAGACCGGCCGACGTGACGGGTCACCGATGACCTCCGACGAGGCCTATCGTACCCCCGCGCCCTCGCGCGATTCGAGAAACTCGAAGGCGAGCCGGCTCCAGCTCTCGAGGCGCTCGGCAACCGCGGCGACGTCGGCCGCTAAGGCGAAGCCACCGGTCAGCTTGTCGGTTTCGCGGATCGCGACCGGGCGGCCCTCGACGTCGGCGACATAGACCGCGCCGACATGGACGGCACCCACCGCCGTGGTGTCGTCATTGAGCAGCGCCACGAGCCGGAACTCCGGCAGAAATGCGGCGATGAGCTCCTCATCCCACTCCCGCCGCAGACCAGCCAGCAGGCCGCCGTCGCCGGGGTTGAGGTGTCCTCCGACCCCGATCGTGTAGTGGCCGTGCAGCCTGGCGTCGCCGCCGGCGGTGGTCCGTTGCATCAGGAAGTAGCGAGCGCCGTCGCGCAGCACGAGGTACGGGATGATCTGCTTGAACGACGGATCACGCTCCATCGCGGCTCGTGGCTCATATCGGCCGTCCCGCTCGACCGCGCCGACAAAGTCGTCGAGACCGTCAGTGCGCAGGCCGTACCAGCCCGCTGCGTCCGGCAATGTGAGCCGGGGCACGACGTAGACCCGCTCGTCACTCACGACGGGTCTTCGAGGCGCGCCCTCGCCGCGCGAAGGCGCGCGCTGATCGCGGCCTCGTCCGGGCCACCGGAGCGCTCCAGCTCTGACCGCCAGGCGTCCAGCATCGCCTGTAGGTCTCGGAGCCGCTCCGCCAGCGCAGCGGCGTTCGTGACCGCGATGCCGGCACCCATGGCGGGATCGCCACGGGCCAGGCGAGTCATGTCGCGCCAACCGCTCGCGGCCAGGGCCGAGGCGACGGGCCAGTCGTCGTGCGGCATGTCCGGAATCGGGCCGGCGACGGCCTCGACCAGCGCGGCCGCCAGGAGCAGCGGCAGATGGCTGATCCCGGCCACCGCTCGGTCGTGGGCCGCCGCGTCGAGCTGGAGGACCCGGGCGCGGCAGGTCTCGACGAGGGCCTTGACCCGCTCGATGTCGGCGGGTTCGGCGATCCGCCCAGGCACGATCACCCACGGCCGATCGACGAACAGATCGGCGCGCCCGGCACTGTAGCCGCTCGCCTCGAGTCCAGCCATTGGGTGACCGCCGACGTAGCGCAGGCCGGCGGCGTCGGCGCGCTCGAGGAGCGCAGCCTTCGTGCTCGCCACGTCGGTGATCACGGCCGACGGCGCCAGCCACGCGTGCCATCGGCCGGCCAGGTAGTCGAGCGCGGCCAGGCAGGCCGTCGGCGGGCCGGCCAGCACTACCAAATCGGCGTCGGCGAGCGCGCCCTCCGGAGTCCCCGACGCGTGGTCGATCGTTCCATCGGCGACGGCATGTTCCGGACCCTGGCCCGACGGCGACCAGGCGCTCATCGTCCAGGGCGGACTCGTCCCGTAGGCCCGGACCGCGCGCGCGATGGAGCCACCGATGAGGCCGAGGCCGACGAACCCGACGTGCATGCGGTCGAGTATCGCAGCCGCCACAGCGCCCGTGTGTCAGGCGGGTTCGGGGCGCTCCCCCCCCCGACGTCCGGCGGGATGCCCCGCGGGCCAGCCTCCTAGGCCGCCGGCGTGGAACCCCCGTTGCCGCGCCGTCGCCTGGTCCGACGTTCGGCCAGTCGTTGCTCCCTGACGTCCTCCGGAGGGCCGGGGTCGGAGGCTGGGTTCTGGCGGCGCACCGTCAAACGACGCTCGAACTCCCGCCGATTGTCACGCAGGTATGCGCCGCAGCGCGGGCAACGGCGCTCCTCGGCGAACAGCGCCTCGAGCGGAGCGACGGT
>JAUSJS010000315.1 GCA_030647575.1 Candidatus Limnocylindrales bacterium
GTCGTTGCCGGTCTCCTGCTCGGCGTCGCGATCGACGTCGCCCGGTCCGGCGGCCCCGCCGGCTGGCTTGCCCGGCACCATCTGTCCCCGCCTTACGTCGCCAGGGGCGAGCGCATCGACATCGGCCGCCGGTCGCTGTACATCGACTGCCGCGGGCACGGGCAGCCAACGGTGGTTCTCGAGGCCGGATCGGGTGCCGACGGCTCGACCTGGAGCGCGGTCCTCGATGTGCTCGCCTCGACGACCCGGACCTGCGCCTACGACCGCGCCGGGCGAGGTCGAAGCGACCCGACCGAGCGCCAGACGTTGAGCCACGCGGCGGCCGAGCTGCATGCGCTGCTGGTCGCCGCCGGCGAACCGGGCCCGTACCTGCTGGTTGGTCATTCCCTTGGCGGCGCCTTCATGCGAGTCTTCGCGGCAGCTTATCGGGCGGAGGTCGCCGGCCTGGTGCTCGTCGACACCTTCGACCCGGACCTCCAGGAGGACTGGATCCATCCGCTCGTGGGTCCCCTGCGGCCCGAGTACGAGGCGACCCTCGACGGCCTGCGCGACATCGTCTCGCGAGTCGACTCGCTCGACTGGCCGGCGAGCGAACGGCAGCTCAGGGCGTCCTCCGTCGCCGGCATGCCGATCGAGGTCCTCGTCGCGCCTCGCTACGAGCCCCGCCTGGACGAGGCGCGGAATGCGGAGGTCGCGGCGGCCTCGCAGGCGGCCTACGACTCGCTGTCGCCTGGCTTCGTCCGGCAGACGACGGCCTGGGGCGCCGGTCACGAGGTTCAGATCGACCGTCCGGACCTCGTGATCGAAGCGACGCGGCGCATCGTCGACCTCGCCCGCGGCGGCTGACGGGCTAAGCTGACCGCGGATGGACCGCTTCCGGACGATCATCGAGCCATTCCGCATCCACGCGGTCGAGCCGATCCGGATCACGACTCGCGAGGAACGTGCCGCGGCGGTCGAGGCGGCCGGCTGGAACCTGTTCGCGCTGCACGCCGACGACGTCCTGATCGACCTGCTCACCGACTCCGGAACTGGCGCCATGAGCCGCGACCAGTGGGCCGCCATCCAGCACGGCGACGAGTCGTACGCCGGCTCCCCGTCGTGGTTTGTCTTCCTCGAGTCCGTGACCGAGCTCTGGCCGTTCCGCCATGTTATCCCGACCCATCAGGGCCGGGCCGCCGAGAGGATCCTTTTCTCGGTCATCGGCGGCGCGGGCAAGGTAATCCCGAACAACACACACTTCGACACCACTCGGGCGAACGTCGAGGCGACCGGCGCCGAGGCCGTGGACCTGGTCATTGCCGAGGGCCGCGATCCGGCGGCCATCCATCCGTTCAAGGGCAACGTCGACGTCGCGGCGCTGGAATCGCTGCTGGCGGCGCGGGCGGCGGACGTGCCCGTCGTGTTCGTGACCGTGACCAACAACTCTGGCGGCGGCCAGCCCGTCTCGCTCGAGAACCTGCGTGCCGTGCGCGCCGTCTGCGACCGGTTCGGGGTGCCACTCTTTCTGGACGCCTGTCGCTTCGCCGAGAACGCCTGGTTCATCAAGGCCCGAGAGCCGGGCCAGGCAGATCGGGCGATTCCGGACATCGTCCGCGAAATGGCCGCACTCGCCGACGGGATGACGATGAGCGCCAAGAAGGACGGCCTCGCCAACATCGGCGGCTGGCTGGCAACCAACGATGACGCCCTGGCCGAGGCGTGCCGGAACGTCCTCATCCTGACCGAGGGATTCCCGACCTACGGCGGTCTTACCGGCCGTGATCTCGAGGCGATCGCCCAGGGGCTGCGCGAAGTCGTCCAGGACGATTACCTGCGCTACCGGATCCGCTCGACGGCGTATCTTGGCGAGGCCTTGGATGCGGCCGGCGTCCCGCTGGTCAAGCCGTTCGGGGGCCACGCGATCTATCTCGACGCGCGGGCCCTGCTGCCCCACATTCCGGCGCTGCAGTACCCGGGGCAGGCGCTGGCCGTGGCGCTCTACGTCGAGGGCGGCATCCGCGGCTGCGAGATCGGCACGGTCATGTTCGGGCGCCATCCCGACGGGACCGAGACGCCGGCATCGATGGACCTCGTCCGCCTCGCGATCCCTCGCCGGACTTACACCCAGAGCCACATCGACTACGTGATCGAGGTCGTCGGCGCGGTCGCCTCGCGCGCCTCCGAGCTACGCGGGTTCCGGATGGTCGAGCCGCAGCCGGCGGCCCTGCGGCATTTCACGGCGCGGTTCGAGCCACTTTCGTGAGCCAGGCCCTCACCCTGGACCTGCCCGCGCTGACCGAACGCCAGATGTCAGGCCGCTACGTCGGCCGGTGACGCCGCCCAACCTTGGGTGTCGCTGTCAGGCGCGGATCCTCGATATTCGAGCGTGGTCGCGGTCCAAATCCGACAAGTTCTGCAGTCTGAGCCGGCAACCACGAGGAGATGTTGCGAATGTGCGCCTCAGGGAAACACGCAAGCTCGACCACAGCTCTGCCGACCCGCGGCTGGCCACTCAGCTCGTCGTGTACTTCCACTCGAAGGCGCCGGTGTAGCAGTGCCCGAGGGCCAAGCAGGCGCCGCCGGTCAGATCCCAATGGCGACCGTAGACATACGGCCCGCGATCCATGACGGGAACCGTCAGGGTGCGCCCGTTGGCCGGGTTGCGGAACGTGATCATGGTCCCGCACGGCAGGCTGCGGT
>JAUSJS010000316.1 GCA_030647575.1 Candidatus Limnocylindrales bacterium
ACCGTCGCGACCGCACTCCCCTCGACCTGGCAGATCGGGACCAGGCAAGCGTCCACCGGCGCTCCATCGAGCAGGACCGTGCAGGCTCCGCACTCCCCCTCCCCGCAGCCCTCCTTCGTCCCGGTCAGCGCGAGGTCCTCACGCAGCACGTCGAGCAGCCGGCGCATCCCGGGCACCTCGATCTCGATGGGCTCCGCGTTCACGGTGAATCGATAGGTCGTCACGTGGCCGGCTCCGAAGCGCCTGGCGGGAGCGGCGCCACCGCGGCTACGCCCGAGAGCGCCGCCAGGATGCGCTCCGGGCTGGCGGGCAGGTCCCCGATCCAGGCTCCGGTAGCATCGGCGATCGCCGCGACCACCGCCGGCGCCCCGACGTCCATCGGCAGCTCGCCGGCGCCCTTTGCGCCGTGGGGAGCGCCGGAGAACGGCGCCTCGACCAGGATCGTCGTGATCCGCGGAGCGTCGAGCGCGGTCGGGATGATATACGTCGCCAGGCGGTCGTTGAGGTAGCGCCCGTCGCGCAGCTTGATCTCCTCAATCGTGGCGTAGCCGACCGCCTGGAGCGTCCCGCCCTCCACCTGGCCCTCAGCCAGGACCGGGTGGATCACCCGTCCGATGTCGTCGGCGGCCACGACGTCCCGCACATGCACCTCTCCCGTGTCGAGATCGACGTCGACCTGGGCGACACAGGCGGCCCAGCCGAACGCCGGATAGGCGTCCCCACGATAGGTGGCGTCGTCGAAGCCGACGCCCGGATACGGCTCGAAGCGCTGGTCGATCCGCAGTGGGCCGTGCGAGCGCGCGAACTCGCGGTAGGTCGCGGCGAAGGCGCCGCCGGTCGAGGCCTCCACCTCGCCCCGCAGCCGGCGGGCCGCCTTGATCAGCAACCCGCCGACGACCATGGCCGTACGCGACGCCACGGTCGGGCCTGAGTCGGGCACGAATGCCGTGTCCTGTGGCGCGAGCTCGACCGCGTCGATCGGGACGTCGAGCGCCTCGGCGACGAGCTGTGGGAAGATCGTCTTCGTCCCCTGGCCCATCTCCGTCGACGCGGTCAGGATCCGGATCTGGCCCTCCGCGGTCAGCTCGATCGAGACGACGGACGCGAGCTTCACCTCGCCCGAGCCGGTGAAGCCGGCTCCGTGCCAGGCGAGCGCCAGTCCGACCCCGCTGGCGAACCGATCGCGTCCGGTCCGCAGCGGCGACCCCGGGACGGTGCCGGATCCCTCGCGCCGCTGGCGCGCCGAGTGGTGCCGGGCCCGCAGGCGCTCGAACTCGCCGGCCTCGGCGGCCCGCTCCAGGACCTCCTCGCCGGCCACGCTGTCGCGCAGGACCTGGCCGGTCGGCGTCGTGTCACCGATCTTGTAGACGTTGCGTCGCCGGATCTCCAACGGGCTCATGCCCAGCATCTCGGCAATCCGGTTCAGCTGCGTTTCGGCCGCGAACTGGACCTGCGGCGCCCCGAAGCCGCGGAACGCGCCGTTGGGCGGTGTGTTGGTCCGGGCCGCGCGCGCCCGGATCCGCACGTTCGGGCAGCGATACGGGCCGCCGGCGTGAATGGCGCCCCGCGACAGGACGACCGGGGTCAGCGTGGCGTAGGCGCCGCCGTCCATCACGACCTCGATGTCCTGGGCGATCAGCCGGCCGTCGTGGGTCACGCCGGTGCGGTGGCGGACGATCGCCGGGTGCCGCTTGGTCGTCGCCGCAAGATCCTCGTGGCGGTCGTAGATCATCCGGACCGGCTGGCCCGCCTTGCCCGCCAGGAGCGCGGCGTGCAGGGCGATCATCGACGGGTACTCCTCCTTGCCACCGAATCCCCCGCCGGTCTCGGCCTGGACCACTCTGGCCTGCTGATCGTTCAGGCCGAGCCCGCGCTTGAGCGCCGCGTGGACGTAGTAGGGGCACTGCAGGGAGCCGGTGACGGTGACCCCGCCGTCCTCCTGGGGGACCGCGATCATCGCGTTGTTCTCGATGTAGAGCTGCTCCTGGTGGCCGACCCGGTACTCGCCCTCGACGACGAGATCGGCGGCGGCGAACGCGGCCTCGGGGTCGCCGGCGGCCAGCTCATACGTCGCGAAGAGGTGGTCGGAGGCCAGCGAGTCGAAGATCGCCGGCAGCTTCTCGGTCCGCGGGTGGGCGGCGTGGCGGGCCGCCCGCAGGGTGGCTCGATCGGGGGCGGCGAGCAGGGCCAGCGGCTCGGCGTGGTGCTGGATCTCGCCACCGAGCGGGACCAGGATCGGCTGGTCCGACTTGATCGAGCTGACGATGTTGTCGCCGGGGATGTCGGACGCCGTGACGACGACCACGGACGACCAGTCGAAGGCCGGATCGAGGTCCAGGGCGATGAACCGCGCGTGGGCGTCCGTGGATCGGATCGTGCCGCCGTACCAGGCGCCCGGGGAGACCAGGTCGTCGGCATATTTGGCGTCCCCGGTGAGCTTGGCCGGTCCCTCACGACGGAGCGGTCCGGCGCCCCGGGCGCGACCCGGCGTGATCGTGCCGGGCTCAACGACGACGGCGCCGAGCGGCTCGGTCCGGGTCGTCAGATCTGGCACGGACCCTCCTCCATGGCCAGTGACTCTATCACCGGGCGGCGGCCGATCGCGACCGGGTCAGAACGGCCGGTGGCTCCCTGCCGGTCGATCAGTCGCGACCGGGCGAGGCTGTCAGTCGCGACCGTGGCGCAACGCTCGCCCCGGCGTGGCGCCGGTATGGGCGCCGTCGGCGACGACGAGCGTGCCCGCGACGATGACCTGCTCGATGCCGACCGGGTACGAGCGCGGCTCGTCGTACGTGGCGGTCGAGCGCACCGTGGCCGGATCGAAGACGACGAGGTCCGCCACGGCCCCGTCGCGGATGACGCCTCGATCGCGCAGCCCGAGACGCACTGCCGGCGCCGAGGTCATCTTGCGGATCGCCTCCTCCAGGCTGAGCAGGGCCTCGTCGCGGACGAACTGGCCGAGGATCCGCGGGAAGCTGCCGTAGGTCCGCGGGCTGGGCTTGGCGCCCAGGAACGTGCTGTCCGTTCCGACCATCCCGACCGGGTGCTTGACGAAGTCGCGGAGCGTCTCGCTCCAGGGGCCGCTGGTCACCTGGCCGACCCCGAGGTCCTCCGCCAGGAGCAGGTCGCAGATGACGTCGAGCGCGTCGTGGCCGGTCTCGGTCATGACGTCGGCGATCGTGCGGCTCTCCCAGCGCAGGTTCTCGGGGCGGTGGAAGGCCGCGAGGCGGACATCGGCCCAGCCAGCCGGGCTCGCGTATGCAGCGCCGCGAGCCTTGAACTCGGCACGCAGCCGGTCGCGGGTCTCTCGGTCGGCGAGGCGCTCCTTGAGCGGTCCGGGTCCACCCGCCTGGATCCACTGCGGGAGCTGAATGAGCAGGCGGGTGGCCGCCCATTCGGACGGATAGCAATCGAAGGTGACGTCGAGCCCTTCGGCGCGGGCGTTGTCGACCAGCTCGAGCATCGGCTCGGGGCCGCCCGGATGCGTCTGGCGATGGTAGAAGTGGGTGATGTGTGCCGGCGCGCCGGCCCGCCGCCCGATCTCGATCGCCTCGCGGAACGGATCCAGGTAGCGGTCGCCGAGTGGATAACGGACATGGGTGTGGTAGAAGCCGCCGTGGCGTCCGGCCTCCTCGGTGAGGGCGACCAGTTCGTCGGTGGTCGCGTACCCACCGGGCGGGTAGTCGAGCCCCGAGCTGAGCCCGAAGGCGCCTTCGGCCATACCATCGCGGATCAGGCCGCGCATCCGATCGAGGGCGGCAGCGTCGGCCGGGACGTCGTCCCAGCCGAGCGCCGCGATGCGCAGCGGTGAGTTGCCGATCAGCGTCGCGACGTTGAGGCTCACTGTCCCGTCGTAACGATCGAGGTAGCTGTCGACCGAGCTCCAGTCGTAGTTGATCGCCGGACGGCCATCGAGCCCGGAGTCCAGGTTGACGAAGGCCTCGAGATCCTCGCGGCGGAGGAACGGCGCGAAGCCGTTGCCGTCGACGCCGACCACTTCGGTCGTCACGCCCTGACGCACCTTCGGCTCGTGGCGCGGGTCGGCCAGGATGACCAGCCCGCCGTGGCTGTGCAGGTCGATGAATCCGGGGGCGACGACCCGGCCGGTCGCGTCGATGGTGCGGGCGGCGTGGGCTGGCGGGGGGGCCGCAGCGTCCAGCAGGCGGATCCGGCCGTCCACCACCGCCACGGTCCCCGGCCGACCCGGTGCGCCCGTGCCGTCGACGACCGTGCCGCCCGTGATCAGGAGGTCGGCGTGTTCCGGGCCGCCAGTATTCGAGGTGTGCATGCGCCGACCATAACGGACCAGAATGTCGCGCCGCAGGTCGATCCTGGTCGTCTCGCGCACAGAATCGACCGATCCGCGGGCAATCGCGTCGCGTTCGTGCGCCCGATGCACAGGAAGCACAGATGCAGCGGCAAGTCCGTTGGTTATGGGCACACCGTGCACAACCGCCAGGGAATCCCCCGATACGTGGCAGGTATGGAGCCTTCGCCATGCTGGCGGCGTGGGAACCAAGGAGCGACCGATCGATCGAGGCACTCGACTCGGTCGCCGGATGATCATCTCCAGCGGCGCAGAGCTGCGGGTCGCGCGCGTTAGCCTCGGGCTGAGCCTCGAGCATGTCGGGCGAGCCGTTGGGATGTCTCATTCACAGGTCGGGCGAATCGAGCGGGCCCGGCACCCCGCGGTCTCCGTCATGCAGCTCGCTCGCATCTGCAGCGTCCTGGGCCTTGACCTGAGCGTTCGAACCTATCCCAACGGGTCGCCACTTCGTGACAAGGCGCACCTCGCGCTGCTCGAGCGGTTTCGCGAGCGACTCTCGGCCAAGCTGTCTGTTCGAAATGAGGTCCCCCTGCTCATTCCGGGCGATCAGCGCGCTTGGGATTTGCTGATCCTGGGCGCCGGAGACCCGATCGGGGTCGAGGCCGAAACCCGTCTCGCGGACATCCAGGCCCTCTAGCGCCGAATCGCGCTGAAGGCTCGCGACGGTGAGGTCAGTCGGGTCCTCCTCGTCGTCTCGGGTTCGAGAGGCAACCGCCACGCCGTCCGCGAGGCTGGCCCGTCGCTCGAGGACTCATTCCCAGTTCCCGGCCGAGTCGCCCTGGCCGCGCTCGGCGACGGCCGAGATCCCGGCGGCAGTGCACTGATCCTGATCTGAGCCTCCGCCCACCGTCCCTCGGACACCCGTTGTCGAGCACGGCCCGCTGGGCACGAGATGACCATAAACGACGTTCCGTCGGCCCGAAGCGTCGGCCTTGTGCGTCGGGTGCAAAGCTTCGACCGTTTCACCATGGTTCGTGTCGATCCCGTGCACCGCGCGAACAGAATCGACCGCCTACGGGCCGGGCGAATACGGTCATCACATGCACGCGGAGGCCTCGCGCGCGCAGGGATCGCGGCGCTCAGGGATCGCGGCGCTCAGCCGCGGGCCCCAGGACCCTCGAGCGCTCGGCCGCGGACCCAGGCGGCGCGGACCATGTCCGGGTGCGCCCGGAACATGAGCCGGCTCATGAGATCCTCCGGATCGTCGTCGATGCTCCCTGGCACCGACGCGACGAACGCCGGATCGACCGCGATCAGGTCGGCCTCCTTGCCGGGCTCGAGCGATCCGACGAGATCGTCGATCCCGAGCGCCTGCGCACCACCGAGCGTCCCAAGGCGTAACCAGTCGAACGGCCCGAGCGCCGGGCCGCTCGCGAGCCCTGCCACGCGCATCGCGTTCTGGGCGTAGAACCCGACCCGCATCGCGGTGAAGATGGAGAGTTCCGGCCCACCCGCAACGTCCGACCCGAGCCCCACCGACAGCCCCGCCTCGAGGTAGCGCGCGAGCGGCATGACGCCCGACGCGAGGAACAGGTTGGAGACCGGGCAATGGGCGACATGCGACCCCGTGGCGACCAGCCGGCCAAGCTCGCGGTCAGAGAGATGGACTGCGTGGGCCAGGATGGTCCGCACACCGAGCCCCCCGGCTCGCTCGTAGACGTCGACGTAGTCGAGCGCGTCGGGGAAGAGCCGCGCGACCTCGGCGATCTCGCCGCGGTCCTCGGACAGATGGGTCTGCCAGTAGGCGCCGGTCGAGTCGGCGAGCGCCGCCGATTCCCGCAACATCTCGGCCGTGCACGACACCGCGAAGCGAGGCGTCACCGCGTAGCGCAGCCGGCCGCCGTCGCGACCATGCCAGCGCGCGATCAGGTCCGAGGATTCGCGCAGCGAGCGCTCGAGGATCGTGGCCGGCTCGATCGTTGGGTCGTAGGTCAGCCGATCCATCATGACCTTGCCGATCACCGCCCGGATGCCGTGCGCCGCGGCGGCCTGGAAGGCGGCGTCCAGGCTCGCTTCGTAGACCGCGCCGTGGACGACCGCGGTCGTGGTCCCCGCGGCGGCGAAAGCGCGCCAGGCGATCGGGGCGAGGCGCTCGGCGGCAGCCTCGTCGAAGCCGCGCTCGAGCGGAAAGATGTAGCGATCTAGCCAGGTCAGCACGTCCAACCCGGCGCCCAGACCCGCGTTCGGGAGCTGCGGCAGGTGGGCGTGCAGGTCGATCAGTCCCGGCAGCACGACCCACGGCCGCAGATCCAGGGCGGTGGCGGCCTCAGCCGGGCGATCGCCGGCCGCGCCGACGAACGTGAGGCGCCCGGCCGCGTCGACGAGAAGCAGGCCGTCGGGTTCGTGGTAGGTCCCGCCGGCCGCCAGCGGCGTCAGCACGCGCGCGCGCAGCGCAAACGGGGGCCGGAGGGACGGAAGTTCCGGGGTCACGAGGGCCGATGCTAGCACGGGCCCGATGGCCCGCGGCCCTCGCTCAGTCTGCTACGGCCGCGCCGCTGAGGCGTTCGAGCCGAAGGCGAGGGCGAGCACGAGAGCGAGCGCACCTCGAGGTGCGTGAGCGAACGCGCGCAGCGAGCAACGCGCGGATCGAGCGCCCCAGCGGTGCGGCTATCGCTTCTTGCCGCGGACCTCGAACAAGTGGGCCGTCCACTCGGAACCGCCGCGGTCGAGCGTCGCCGAACTGCCATGCCAGCCGCAGGTGCAGGTGATCGTCTGAGCCTGATGTTTGTACTCGTCGATCACGTGCTTGAACGGCTCGACCGTCGTCGTGGGCTTGACCGGAGGGCGACTGTTCACGGGGACTCCTGCAAGACTCGGGAACACAGCTCGCAGATGCGGGCGGGGGACGCGCAATGATACTCGATTCAGGCGATTCCCGTTGGCCGGTTACTCCGGGCCAAGGTGATAACCAAGCCGCCTCGGAAGGCGACTGAGCTGCCGAAGCAACGAGGACGGCCGCTCCCCGCGCTCCTCGGCGAGCTCCGTGCGCACGATCGCCTCGCGCACGACGCGGGCCCCCAGGTAGCGCAGCGGCTCGGGCGGGAACGCGCGCGGAACGACCCCGACCAGCGGCAGGGCCAGGGCCGGGTCGTCGGCCCGCTCCAGCGCGAGTGCCGCCAGGATCCGGCCGCCCAGGACTGACGGCGCGACTCCGTTCCCGGAGTAGCCGTGGCCGTAGTGGATCGGGCGTCCCGGAAGGCTCGCGAACACCGGCAGGTGGTCCGACGTGATGTCGATCGGTCCGCCCCACGCGTCCTCGATCCTGACGTCTCGCAGCGATGGGAAAAGCCGCCGCAGGCCGGCGGCCGCTCGCTCCACCGAGAAAAGGTCGTCCGTGAAGCCCGGTCCGATCTTGCCTCCGAACCCGGCGCGGCCGCCGCCACCGCCGAGCGCGATCCGACCGTCGGGTGTCGTGCGCAGATAGTGCAGGGTGAACCGCCCGTCGGCGACGCCCTCCCCGCCGGTCCAGCCGAGCTCCTCGAGCCGATCCGGAATCGGCTCGGTCAGGACGATGTAGCTCGACCAGGTCACGAGCCGGCGGCCGAACGACGGCCATGCCGCCGCCCATGCACTGAGCCCGACGACGGCCGACCGGGCGATGACCTCGCCGCCACCCAGCGCGGAGCTGGTTCGGACTCGCACCGGCCGCCCGGCCCGTCCGGCAGGCGCTCGACGTCCGGCCGCCCCGACCGCCCCGAGCAGGCCGGGCCGCTCCCCGTCGAGCTCCACGGCCGTCGTGCCCTCGTGGATCGTCACCCCGCGTTCGAGCAGGACTCGCCGTAGGCCGCGCGCGAGGATGGCGGGCTGGACGGTGGCGGCGCCACGCATGAAGATGCCGCCGCGGAAGACCGGCGAGGCCACCCGGGCACGAACCTCCTTGGGCGACATCGCGACGAACTCGTCCGCCACCCCGAGGGCCCGGCAGGCGTCCACGGCCGCCTCCCCGAGGCCATCCTGCGCCGGCGCGGCGCTGACCGAGAGCGAGCCGGCCTTCGTGTACCAGGCGTCGACGCCATGCGCGTCGCACCACGTGCCAACCTTGTCCACCGTGCCGTCGATCGCCCGGGCGATCGCCAAGGCCCCGTCGCTGCCGTGCCGCTCGACGAGGGTCGGCAGCTCGTCCCACCAGCCGGTCACGAACCCGCCGTTCCGCCCGGACGGCCCGCCCCCGCAGATGTCCGCCTCGAGCACGACGATCCGGACGCCCGGCGCGAGCTCGGTCAGCCGCCAGGCGGTCCACAGCCCGGTGTACCCACCGCCGATGACCACGACGTCGGCGGTGATGCTCCCGCTGAGCGGCGGGGTCGCGGCCGCCAGGTCACCGGACTCGCTAGCCAGCGCCTCTCGCAACCACCACGACCGGCGCGCGCCACTCGGGCGCAGGGCACCGAGCACCGCTAGTACCCGCTGCGGGAGAATCCGTCGCCCACCAGGTCGTCCACCGTCACCGGGTTGGGGACCAGGCCGAGCGTCGTCAGGTACTCGATCGACGCCGCCCATCCATCGCGATCGATGGCACCGAGCCCGCCCGACGCCTGGATTGGCCCGCTCCACGATTCGATCGTGGCCTCCAGGATCGCGAGCTGGGCGTCCCGCGCCGAGGCGAGCTCCGGCACGGCGGCGATCGCCGCGTCGAGCCCGACCTCGGGGTTCGTCGCGATCTCGTCCATCGCCCGCAGGGTCGTGGTGACGAACGCGGCGATCGCGTCGCCCTTCGACTCGAGCGTGCTCACGCCGGCAATCAGGCCCGGGCCGGGCAGCGGCGTGATGCCGTCGATCCGGAGGATCACGGCTTTGTCGCCATCGAGCTCGAGCTGGACCGGCTCGTTGTTGGCGAATCCGGTCGCCGCGTCGACGGCGCCCTGGGCGACGGCGGCTCGCTGGGTGAAGTCCGGGTACTCGACGATCTCGACGTCCTCGGTGGTCAGGCCGGCCGAGGCGAGCAGCGCCTGGAGCATGATCCAGCCGGACCCGTAGCGGCCCGGCGTGCCGACCTTCCGGCCCCTCAGATCGGCCGCCGTGGTGATCCCGGACGAGGCCTTGGCGAAGACGATGTTCGGGAACTGGCCGTAAATCGTGGCCACGTAGCGGATCGGAATGCCCTGGCTGACGGCCGGGATGACGCTCGTGCCGTCGCCGATGCCGATGTCGATGGCACCCTGGCCCACGAGGGTGATCAGGTCAGGATCGATCTTGTTCTGGAATTCGACCTCGAGGCCGGCCTCCGCGTACCAGCCTTCCTGCTGGGCGAGATAGAACGGAGCGAACTGGACGCTCGGGATATAGCCGAGACCCACGGTCAGCTTGAAAGGTTCGCCCGCCGGATCCGGCACCGCAGAAGCCGAGGCCAACGCGGAGGCCGTCGGCTGGGCCGACGCTTCGGATGACGCTGGAGCAGTGCCGGCGCCGGTGCACGCGGCGACCAGCAGTGCGGCAACGAGACTGGTGAGTGCGGGGCGGGAATGCGATGGCGACACGAGGACCTCCGACTGGACGAGCTGGCTCACCGAACGCCGACGAACCGACGCTCGATGGCCACGACGACGAGATAGAGCGCGATCCCGACCAGGGCGATCGTCAGGAGCGTCGCAAACATGAGCGGGGTATCGAACAGCGAGCCGCGGGCCAGGTTGATCAGGACGCCGAGGCCTCGATCGGCGCCGGCCCATTCGCCCACGATGGCGCCGACGACCGCGAGGGTGACCCCGACGCGCATCCCGCCCAGGATGTTCGGCAGCGCCGCCGGGATCTCGAGCGTGGTCAGGATCTGTCGGCGCGTCGCGCGGAGGCTGCGCCCCAGCTCGAGCAGACGCGCATCGACCGAGCGGATGCCGACCATCGTGGCGACCGCCACCGGGAAGAAGACGATCAGGGCGCAGATCACGACCTTGCCGAGGAGCCCGGAGCCGAACCACAGGGCGAAGAGCGGCGCCAGGGCCAGGATCGGGGTCGCCTGGGCGGCCACGAGGTACGGCGACAGCAGCCGTTCGACGACCGCGCTGCGCGCCAGGGCGTAGCCGACGACGAGGGCGAGCCCGGCCCCGACCGCGAAGCCGAGCGCCACCTCGACCAGCGTCGTGGCCAGGTGCGGCGCAATCGTGCCGTCGGTCCAGGCGCCGACGAAGCGGCTGGCGACCGTCTCGGGCGGCGGCAGGATGAACGGCCGCAACCCGGTCACGACGACGATCCCCTTCCAGGCGAGCAGGAAGACGGCGAAGACCGCACCAACCGAGAGCCATGCGCCGCGGCTCACGAGGCGAACTCCGCGGGTGGCCGCTCTATCGGCTGATGGACCCGCCCGCCGGGCTCCGCCTCGCCGCCGGCGTCCGGATCGCCCAGGTGGGCCCGGATCTCGCGTGAGGTCCGCGACACCATCGCCTGGTCGAGGTCGGCGATCGTCCGCGGCCTGGGCAGGTCGACCGCGATGTCGGCCACAACGCGGCCCGGACGCGGCGAAAGGACCACGACCCGGTCGGCGACCAGGATCGCCTCGGGAATGCTGTGGGTGACCATCACGATCGTCGTTGCGGCCCGTTCCCAAAGGCGGAGCAGCTCCAGGTCGAACCGCTCGCGGGTCAGGGCATCGAGCGCGCTGAACGGCTCATCCAGGAGCAGGACCTGTGGCTCCATCGCCAGCGCGCGCGCCAGGGCGACCCGCTGGCGGGTGCCGCCCGACAGCTCGGACGGCCGGGACGCCGTCACGGCCGGGTCCAGTCCGACCAGGCCGGCCAGGGCCGCCAGCCGCTCGACTCGCCGCGCCGTCGGCCAGCCGGCCAGCTCGAGCGGGTAGGTGATGTTGTCGGCGGCCGAACGCCAGGGGAGGAGCCGCGGCTCCTGGAAGACGAGCCCGATCCGCGGGTCCGGACCGGCGATCGGTGTGCCATCGAGCATGGCCTCGCCAGCCGCCGGAGCGAGGAGGCCGGCAATGACTCGCAGGAGCGTCGACTTGCCACAGCCATTCGGGCCGATCAACGCGACGATCCCGCCGCCCCCGATCTCGAGGTCGACGCCGTCCAGGACGGGCAGCCGAGCGCCGGAGCGGGTCGAGAAGGCGAAGTCGAGACCGCGCAACCGGACGGCGCCGAGCGCGCGTGTGCGCGCCTGAGCGACGGCGACGGTCATGCCCGGATCCCTTCGAGCGGTCGGAGGATGGGTGCGGTCGCCGGGTAGAGCGCCTGGTACGCCTCGTACAGCCGGTCGTAGATGGGCGCCAGCTCGCGGCGGGGTTCGATCCGCGACTCGATCCGGGTCATCGCCCGAATCGCCGTCGGGAGATCACGGTGGGCGCCGATTCCAACCGCACCGAGGATCGCCGAGCCGAGGACCGCCGTCTCGAGGACGGCCGGCACGGCCACCTCGAAGCCGGTCACGTCGGCCTTCACCCGGTTCCAGAAGTCGCTCCGGGCCGGGCCGCCGCAGACTCGCATCTCGGTGACCCGGACGCCCGCCACCAGCATCGGCGCGGCGACGTGGCGGATCGCCAGCGCCGATGCCTCGACGATCGCCCGGGCGACGTGGCCGCGCCCATGACCCAGGGTCAACCCGGCGAGCACCCCGCGGGCCTCGGGATCCCAGATCGGCGAGCGCTCG
>JAUSJS010000318.1 GCA_030647575.1 Candidatus Limnocylindrales bacterium
CGAGTAGCGCGACCCGGACGCTCAGCCCGAGATCCGTCGACGAGTATGGGAGGAGCGCGATGCCGGACGACTGATACCGGTCGGGATCGAACGTCGCCGCTGGAAGCGCATTCGGATCGACGCCGAACTCGTCGATGAGCAGGTCGCGCGCGATCGCAGCCGCCAGGGCCTGGTCGACCCTTGCTCCGCCCGACCCTGCAAGCGCCTGGAGGACCGCCAGGTAGCGGCCACGGCCGGCGTCGGTGAAGACGTAGGTGGTGAAGCCGGGGCCCCCTTCAGGGACCGTGCCGGCGGTCAGAACCGTGTACGTGGTGCGAGTCTCGATGAGCCGCGACTCGATGACCCTGAAACGGCGGGTGAGCCTGTCCGAGAGCGCGGTCGCGCCTGCACCGCTCGAGGCGGCGATCGTGATCGCGTGCTCGCCGATAGACAGCTTCGGGAGCGGCAACATGACGTCCTCGAAGGCGGTGCCGTGGATGGTCGTCTTCGGCAGGCCGAGCGACCTCGACGTCACGGTGAACGCCACCGGGTCGCCCTCGCCCAGCCCGGAACCGTACGCCCGGAGGCGGATGATCGGTTCATCCGTGACGAGGTAGTCCGGCGCCAGCGTGGCCTCGACGAAAAACGGTAGGCCGACCGGAACGAGGATGGACGCGGATCCGGCCTCCGGCACGGACGTCATCGCGGCGGCGCTGACGTGCCACGACGTCAGGTCGTCCGAGAGCTTGAACGAGACCCGTGCGCGGCCCGCCGCATCCGTCGTCACTTGCTCGAACAGGAGCGAATCCACGAACACCGAGCGACCGTCGTCGCCTCCGCCCATCGTGTCGCCGCAACCGCACTGTTCAGGCGGAAGTAGGTGCGACGAATGCGTCCACAGAATCCAGGTCCCGACGGGCCAATACAGCCTTCCGAGCGGATCCGGATCGTAGGCCGCCCCAATCGCAAAGAGCTTCTCGTCCACTGCCCGCAGAACGACCGACGCAGACACCGGTCGCCCGGCCTGGTCGGTCGTCCGGACGTTCACCGTGACGGTCTCGCCCGGCGCGTATCGCTCCCGATTCGTCGCCAGCGCGACCGTCAGTTCACGTTCCTTGGGGTTGAACCCGGCATCGAACGAGGAGATCGGGACCATCACCTCGCCGGTGAACCGGACACCCATGACGGCAAGGTTCGGGACGTCTTCCGCGGTGAAACGCGCCTCGAATATCGGCGCCCCGCTGACGACCGCATCACGCAGGCCACGCTGGGCCGTGAAGAACAGGTAGCGGTTGGAGCCGCCGGAGGGCAGATCACCGCGATCGTCGCGCGCCGCGACACAGAGCGGATCGCCGATCGCAAAGCCGGCCCATTCATGCGGAAGTTGGTTGGCCGGACCGCAGCTGCGCTCGAGCCGTGGCCTGAGGGACCAGACGTCCGGCGTCCGGGGGATGCTCGCATAGATCTGGAGCTTGGTCGTCCGACCCTGCGGATCGGTCGTTGACAGGGCGAACCGGTAGTCGTGATCCGCCGTCGCGGGAACGGTGAAGTGGAAGCTGCCTCCCGCCCCGGTCGTCACCCTCCTCGTCCCGCGCGCCACCTCGTCGATCCTGTACTCCTCATAGCTGACGACCTGCTTGGCGATGAAGTCGTAGATCTGGCGGGTCCCCACGTGGACCGGCACGAGCTCGATGATCTCCGCCGTCACCACGGCTCCGGCGACCGACGGACCGTTCCGGTCGACGGTGTTCCACGCTTCCGTGCCCCAGGTCCGCTCGAGTCGCTCGACGGCGACCTGGTGAAGCGAACCCGTCACCGTGACGCGACCCGCCCCGATCGTGCCCTCGCCGTCCAGCCGGACGCTGGCCGGGAATACGAGCAGGCTCGCCGAGGCGCTGATCTCGCCCTCCTCGCCCTGGGTGGGCTGGACGGAGACGTAGGACCAGTCCTCATACCATCCCCCATTGCTCGTCGTCGCGTTCGCCGTGGCGGTCGCGACACCGGCGCGGTCGGTCGTGATGCTCCGCTCACCGAACAGGTGCGTCGTGAGGCGGACCCCCGGCACCGCCAGCCCGTCGAAAAATGTCACCCGGGCGGTGAGCGTGACGCGGTCGCCCGCGAGCAGGACGTGGCGGTCGGTCTCGACTGCGACCTGATAGGCGGGTTTTCGGATCAGGTCGACCTTGAGCCAATCGTCGGCGATCCGGTCCGCGCCGGACCAGAGCTGGAGGCTGTACGAGCCGTATGGCAGGTCGCTGAACTGGATGCTTTCGGAGAACGCGCCCGTGGCGTTTGGGCGCACCGCGACCGTCATGATCGGCGGAGCGTCATCGGTCCCGGTGTAGGTCCATCCGGACGTTAGCCTCAGCTCGAGGTCCGCCGGCACGCGTCCGTTATCCCGCTCGCGAACGAACCCCCAGACGTTGATGGTGTCGGTTTGCCGGTAGGTCTGTCGGTCGATGGCCATGAAGCGCCAGAGTCGGTCGCCTACGGTGGCGGGGTCGCCCCCGCCCCACTGGTCGGAGAGGCCGGCCGGGATCATCAGGGAGCGGCCGCCGGTCGCGCGAACCGCGAGGAACGGCCGGTCGCCGGCCTGGCCGGAACCCGTCGTGCCATCGCTGGTCGCAGAAGGCGTGGCGACGATCAGCAGCCCGTCCGGCCCCGTCCGGCCGATCGCGTCGCCGCCGTACACCTCGACGGTCGCTCCATCGAGCGGCCCGCCGGTTGAGGTGTCGTTCGCCCAGACGAGGAGCCGGTCCTTGGTGGCCGCGACGTACGCGGCGACGTCGGTCACCTGGAGGACGATCTGGCCCCCGTGCGGAGTCCCCGGCCCGTCGACGAGATACCAGCCCCGCCCGAGGGGCGCCGGGAAGCGGAACCACAACTGGCCCCACTCTGTGTCGCTCCTCGGTTGGGCGTCGAAGGACAGGACGCGCGCCAGACCCCTGATCGGGACGACTGGGGTAGACCAGAGTGTCCAATTGGGCGCCTCGGTCAATGTGCGGATCGCATCGGTTCCGGCCCGCTCCGACGGCAGGCGGTAGACCGCCACGCGGAACGGCCGCTCGCGGATCGCCTTTTGATGAGCGTCGCTGGTCCAGACCGACGAGGAGATCCCGATGGCCACGATCGGCGGATCACCGGTCCGCCATTCCATGGTCGGCAAGACGAACTGATACGAAACCGACGGTTGCGTTCTGCCGGCTGGTGGCGCTGTCTCGAATCGGACGACCACGTCCTGCTCAAGTGCCTGGTTGGAACCTTGAAGGCGGACCCCGCGGCGAAGGGTCACCGTGTACAGCGTCGCCGGCTGCAGGCGCTCCGGCACGAATACGACGGTCCGGCCGTGCTGCTCAAAGCGCCCGTTCACCACCGGTTCGATCGAGAAATGTGACGCCACGTCGACGGTGCCGTCCTGGTCGAAGGTCAGCTCGATTCCGGTGGTCACCGGCACGTCGGTCGCTCCGCTGTACGGCAGCGTCGTGACGACGCGGAGCGGCGACT